>JAJYKN010000163.1 GCA_021788515.1 Nitrospirota bacterium
GACCACAACATATTGGGGTATGCCATACTACACCCTGAAGCGACCTTTTTTAAGAACCCGAAGTATGTTGAAGAAGCAGAATGGAGAATCGTGATTTCCCCAGACGATGAAAGTAACGATATTAAATTTGTCCCCAGTTCAGACGTATTAAAACCGTACTTTTGCATTGGTCTTTCCTACTTGCCTGAAATAAAACGAATTATGGTTGGTCCATCAGCGCACATCGATTTAAACGCATCTTCTGCAAGGCTTTTCATGAAATCAAAAGGCATGAACCCCAATTTGATAAAGAAATCAGAAATACCTTATCGAGGGAGAATTTAAGTTAAATCTCGTGCTTAGGACAGCATAAACTCGACACATTGCTAGGCGCTGCGGCGTTTTCCGTGCAGATACCAGCCCGGTCAGTTCGGCAAATTCAAGCATGACATTCCGGACCACGGTTGTGGAGACGTTTTGTTCCATCTTTCCCTGATTTTTCACTTCTGCAGAGCGATCGATCGTTCATCCCCTATGAATCCCGCGACGTGCAATCCCCGGCTCCTGCAGGAGGGGCTTCACTAGACAACAAATCACATTGATCATGCTCTTCTTGTGAGTATACCAGGTCTCTTTGAGATGTTGATTTAATCAGGTGCAGGGTTGACATGGCCTAAATACCAACTATATTTATAGTAACGAATCGAGGCTCCCCAAAATGCACTAACCTGCGAGTCAAAACTTCTGTCCTGCATACAGATATAAGTATAAGGAGGGAAAAATGAACGGATCAGTTATTGCCAAAGACCCTGGTAGCGCCTTCAGGTTTGACCCTTTAATCGGGCTCGGGAAAAGGCTCCTTTGCAGAGAGATGTTGCACCTGGGCAACCCTCCTGTCACCATGGTCATGGGGAACGGCAGCACGATCTATTCGCCAAAGGGGAAATCGGTCGGTACGATTATTTTTCGCGATCAGAAAACACTGATGCGATTTCTTGTCCATCCCGAACTTCACTTCGGCGATGCTTACACCGAGGGGAACATCGACGTAGAAGGGGATCTGGTCGAGGTCCTGGCCTCCATATTCAAGAGCATGCTGACGGCGTCCCGGGGAGGTCTGGTCAACGCCTACCGAGCAAAGATCATCAGCCGGCCCCGGTTGAACACGTTGAGCGGATCGAGAGACAACATTCACGATCACTACGATATCGGCAATGATTTTTACCGGCTTTGGCTCGATGAACGAATGCAGTATACGTGCGCCTATTTTCCGGTGCCCTCTGTTACGCTGGAAGCGGCCCAGATCGCCAAGATGGACCATGTGTGCAAAAAGCTGATGCTCAAGCCCGGGGAAACGGTTGTGGAAGCGGGGTGCGGATGGGGGACCCTGGCGCTCCACATGGCCAGGCATTACGGGGTCAAGGTAAAAGCCTATAATATTTCTCATCAGCAGGTGATCAGCGCCCGTGCACAAGCGAAAGCGGAAGGGCTGGGCAACGCGGTGGAATATATCGAGGATGATTACCGGAACATGTCGGGCAGATACGACGTCTTCGTGTCCATCGGGATGCTGGAACACGTGGGCGCTCAGTATTACCGAGAGCTCGGCCAGGTCATACGACGCTCTTTGACGGAGAGCGGGAGAGGGCTCATCCACTCCATAGGACGGAACAGGGCGGAACCCATGAACCCCTGGATCGAACAGCGCATATTCCCCGGCGCCTACCCCCCTACTCTGCGGGAGATGATGGAGATATTCGAGCCATTCGGGTTTTCCATCCTCGATGTTGAAAACCTCCGGCTGCATTACGCGAAAACGCTGGAGCACTGGCTGGAGAGGTTTGAACAAACGAAGGACCGGATAGGCGCGATGTTCGATCATAAGTTCATACGGTTGTGGCGGCTCTATCTCGCCGGATCCGTTGCGTCCTTTACTGCTGGTAATCTCCAGCTCTTCCAGGTGGTCTTTGCACATCCGGACAACAACGATCTTCCCTGGACAAGGGCCCATCTGTATACAGAGGCGCGCAGGGAGGAGAAGCATGGACTCCTGTGACGTTCTCATCGTCGGCGGCGGCCCCGCGGGCTCCACGCTCGCCTGGAAACTAAAAAACCGGGGCCTGGACGTATTGGTCCTCGATAGAAGCACGTTCCCGCGGGATAAGGTCTGCGCAGGCTGGATCACGCCTGCAACAACTGACCTCCTGCAGCTGGACAAGGACGAGTATTCCCAAGAACGGGTGCTGCAACACATCAGCGGGTTCAGGACCAGTATGATCGGGGGAGCCGAGGTCGTCACCCGGTATGGAAGCACGGTCAGCTACGGCATCCGCCGCTCTGAATTTGATCACTACCTTCTTCAGCGCAGCAGGGCTTGTCTGCGGCTTGGAGAGCCCCTGAAGACCATGGTCCGGGAAAAAGGCGTCTGGATCGTCAATGATGACGTCAAGACCCCGTTGGTGGTCGGCGCTGGAGGTCATTTCTGCCCCGTTTCAAGATTTCTCAGGAGGAACCGGGAGCGAAACGAATCTGCAGTGATCGCCCAGGAAGTGGAATTTGAGATGGATGAGTCGGAGCAGCGTGATTGCCGCGTGGCGGGAGACACTCCCGAGCTTTTCTTTTGCGAAGACCTGAAGGGGTATGGATGGTGTGTTAGAAAGGGGAATTTTCTTAATATCGGACTGGGCCGTGAAGATAACGTTAACGCCGCGGAACAGGTGAGGTCCTTCTTCGATTATCTGAGAGAACGGGAGAGGATCCCGTTCACGACCCCGGCTCGTTTCAGGGGACATGCCTACCAGCTGTACAAAGGCGCGTCCCAAAACCTGGTTGATGACAACGTGATGCTGATCGGAGATGCAGCCGGACTGGCTTATCCGAAAAGCGGGGAAGGGATCCGGTCCGCAGTAGAGTCCGCCTTGATGGCTGCAGATGTCGTCCTCTCCGCTTCCGGAAATTATCAACGAAGCAAGCTTTTAGACTATCCGTCCCTTTTAGCAGGCCGCTTCGGCAAAGGCGGCGCCGCTCCCGGGATTTTGCCTCAGGCAATGAGACGTTTCATGGGCCGGAGGCTCATGGAAAGCAGCTGGTTTTCGCGGCATGTATTGCTTGATAGATGGTTTCTGAATATTCACCAGCCTGCGTTAAGCTAATGCCTGAATCCCGCGCCTTGCAATCCCCCGGCTCCTGCCTGAGGGGGGCTCCCCTTTCGTTGAAAAGACAAATAGTACGGCTGTCCTGATTTCCCCCCCCATCCGCATTGGTCATTATCAATATCAATCGATATGCCGCACATGTTACATTTCTGTTAAATCTTTTGGCTCCCCTTGAATTCTTCTGAAGATACATGTTATAACTACGCTATGGAAAATAAAATATTGATCGTTGATGACGAACCGGATATCGTTGACCTCATTTCCTACAACCTGAAAAAAGACGGGTTCCGGGTCACGACGGCATTGGACGGCGAAGAGGCCCTCAGCAAGATTAGAAAGGGGAAATTTGATCTCGTCGTTCTCGATCTGATGCTGCCCGGCATTCAGGGCGTGGAACTTTGCCGCATCATCAGGAATGATCCTAAAACAGCGGGAACGCCCATAATCATGCTTACCGCCAAAGGGGAGGAAGTGGACAAGGTCGTGGGACTGGAAAGCGGGGCCGATGATTATATGACCAAACCGTTCAGCGCCAAGGAACTCATTGCGCGCGTTAAGGCGGTATTACGGAGAACGGGGGAAAAAGCAGCCACGGAAAAGATCATCCGCATCGGCAAGCTCGTGATCAACAAGGAAACCTTCGGCGTCACGAAAGGCAACACTCCCCTGGAGCTGAGCGCGACGGAGTTCAAGCTGCTCCTGTACCTTGTTGAGCGGAGGGGCAGGGTCTTCAGCCGCGAGCAATTGGTTGACGCGGTATGGAGGGGCGAAGCATTTATTGAACCCCGGACCGTCGACGTCCACATCCGGAGACTCCGGACGCAGATCGAGGACGATCCCGCAAATCCTGCGTACCTCAAGACCCGCAGGGGAGTGGGGTACTTCGTGGACGTCAACTCATGAAGCGGCGTATCTTTGGACGGTTTTTTTTCCTTTATGTCCTGATTATCCTGGCAGCGGTTCTATTCAGCGAGCTCTCCATCACCGCTGCCGTGAGAAACAATTACCTGAACGACATCAGAAAAAACCTCTTTTCACAGGCGACGCTCATCTCGGACGTGGTCTCGTTTGCAACCCCCTCCTCTCTTGACAGCCTCTGCAAACAATTCAAAGAACAGACCGGCTACCGCGTCACGGTGATCTCCCTCGACGGAAGGGTCCTCGGAGATTCGGACAAGGACTCGTCCACCATGGAAAACCACCGGGGCCGACCCGAGATCGAGCAGGCGCTCTCAAGCGGAGGCGGAATGTCGATGCGCCACAGCGCCACCCTGAACGACGAGCTGCTGTACGTAGCGACCCGGGTCGTGCGGGGCGGCAGGCCCGTGGGTTTTGTCCGGCTCAGCGAACAGCTCAGGGCCGTTGATGCCGCGGTCAATTCGCTCCGCTTGAAGATCTTTGCCGTGGTCGCCGCAATTCTGCTTGCTACGGGATTGTTCTCGATCGGCCAGATGGAGCGCATCCGCAGGCTGACCGGGCAGATCGTGACCTTTTCCCGGTCCCTTGCGCGCGGGGCGGTCGGCAGCAAGCTCTACCTCGAACAGGCCGGTGAATTCGATGAAATCGCGGAAAGTCTGAATACCATGTCGATGGAACTGCAAAGCAGCATTGCCGCGAACGAGGAAGAACGAAAACGGCTGACCGTGATCCTGCGAAGCATCCCGGACGCGCTCATGATCCTCGACTCCCAGGGGACGATCCAGCTTTCGAGCTCCGCCGCGCGGAACTATTTCGGAGACGCTCCGCTCAGAGGAAAACAGATCTTCGAGGTCATCAGGACCCCCTCGTTTCTGTCTCTCATGGAGGAAGCGCGCA
>JAJYKN010000164.1 GCA_021788515.1 Nitrospirota bacterium
GCGCAAGAGTGTGGGCAGATATTGTAATAAATTACGTCATTCCCCGGCTTGAAAATTACGTATTCCCGGCTAAACGCTCCTGTTTGATCCACTATTTGCTCTGTAGAGGGATCATACCGGATTTCCTCACACATATAGAATCCCAATTTCCATACCCGGAGCCAACCTGCGCCACTCAACTGCCACTGTTTACCCACATTCTTACGCGAAGGGCCTTAAAATCAAACAATTGGATGCCCGGCTTATACCCCGGGCATGACGTCTTTAAGAAATTTGAATTTTTTAACAACCTGTCATCTTCTGATGTCGAAATCCCTTTTCAGGTATTCGGGATTCAAGTAAATGACCTTTCCCTCGAAGCGGATGTCTTTTTCTTTCTGGGCCTTGTTGATTACCCTTGTCACGGTCTCTCGCGCGATGCCGGTCATGTCGGCCATGTTCTGGTGGGTCAGCCTGATGTCGAGTCTTATCCCCTTTTCCGGCTCCTGCCTGCCATACATTTCCGCCAGCATGATAAACAGCATCTTCATCCTCTGGGCGGCATTGTTGAAACTGAGTATCTGTATCCTTTCATAGGCCTCGCGGAGACGGGAGCACAGTATGCGCAAAAGCTGGACGATGAATTTTTCCTGGACGAAAAGCAGAGAGTAAAAATCTTTTCTTGAGACGATGGCAACCTTGGAGCTTTCGATGGCGACCACAGAGGCGGGGACGGTCTTGCCGTCGATAAGGGACATCTCGCCGAAAAAATCCCCGGTTTTGTGGAACGCAAGGATTGTTTCCCTGCCCTCTTCGGTGACCTGTATGACCTTGACCTTGCCGGCAAGGATGATATACATGAACCCGCCGGTGTCTTCCTCATGAAGTATCACTTCGTTTTTTTTGAACTTCTTGAGGACCACCTTGCTGCTGATCTGGCCTAATTCGTCATCGGAAAGGGAAGAAAACAACGCTATGTCTCTAAGCAGCAGAGCACTCACAGTGTCCTATTATACAGGAAAAAATGGTTTTTGTTTTTGAGCCGTAAAATGCAAAGGGGGCCGGAAAAGGCCCCCCTTTGGAGATCGGTTCCGAGACGGGTCCTAATCAGTTGTGAACGCACTGACCGTGCTTTCGGACTGCTGGCCGGTATTGTCCGTCTCGACGACCTTCCAGGAGTAGGTCGTATTGCTGGAAAGGCCGGAGACCGTGTAGGAATCCGTGTTCGTCGCAACCCCGGCGGCGCTGCCCGCACCGCCCCCTCCCCCGCCGCAGGACACAAGCAGCATGGACGCCATGGCGGGATAGGTGTGATGCAACGGGAGAATACACAGCATGTTGTCGCCTGGGAAAACGATGTCAAGCTTGATACAGCTCTCGCAATTCGACGCCAGGTTCCTCTGCGTCAGCATAACCCCTTTCGGGTCTCCGGTCGTGCCCGAGGTGTACAGGAGGGCCGCAACATCGCCAGCGGACGGAGGAGAAGGAAGAGAAGCATCGGGATGGGCCGTCAGCATATCGGAAAAGGAAAGGTCATTTCCCGGATCAAAGGAGATGACTGTGAATGGACCGTTATGAGGCAGTTTTGGCCTTGTCAATGCCGAGGCAAAAACAGCCCTGGCTTCCGAGCTCGCAAGAAGCAGAGCAACTTCCTTTTCCGTCAGTTGCGCATCGAGCGGTACGATCACCGCACCGAGCGACACCGTGGCAAGGTAGGCGAAGATCCACTCCGGACGGTTTTCCGAAAGGAGGGCCAGCCGGTCCCCTTTGGCGATCCCCTGCTGGGATAAGGAGCGTGCTGCGGACGCAATGTTCGCCAGGACCTGTCGGTAGGTATACTGGCGATACCGGTCATTTGCCTTGATCTGCAGGGCAAGGGCGTCGGGGTATCGACCTGCGGTTTCCCGGATTTTGTTCAGGATCATAGCAAGCCTCGCAGAAAAACTGACAACGGCAATCAAGTACGGGCGGCAGATAATGACGAATGATACGTGCTGTAATGATAACATACACGGCACTGAAACAATTGTCAATACAGTGGCAGGGAACCGCCCAGGGGACAAAAGAGACAGCGTCCTTGACTAATGCCCCTCTTTTGCTTACACTTGAAAAAGAACTTCACCAACCGAAACTTGTCAAATAATTTGCCGTTCGAGAGGAGACATCATATGCCGAAACTGCCTGCGCAGTATTTGGGAATTCAGAAAAGATATAAGGGGGTGATCAAGGCCGTAGAGAACCTCGGCAAGGCAACAAAAGCAGCCGGCCCCTTGAACGAGAAGACGGCGAGACTCATCCAGCTTGCGGCCGCGGCATCCGTGCGATCCGAAGGCTCGGTCCATTCCCACGTCCGTCGCGCGCAGGCGGCGGGCGCTAAACCCGGGGAGATCAGGCACACCATCATACTGCTGACCAGCACCATCGGCTTTCCAAGCGTGTCGGCCGCGCTCTCGTGGGTGGATGACGTGCTGGAGGGCAAATAAGTCCTGACCGCGGCCCTATAAGCCTTGACATTGCGGAATTTCTAGAAGGAGAGGCGCACCATGGCAAAGACAAAAGTTTCAATCGACCGGGAGGAGTGCATCAGCTGTGAATCATGCTGGACTATTTGTCCGGCTTTCTTCGAGCAGAACACCGTTGATAACTGGAGCGAGGTCGTTGAGAAGCACCGGACTGGCGGGAACCCTGCCGAAGGAGAGGCGCCCGGAGAGCTCCTGGACAAGGTGCAGGAGGCCGCAGACGCCTGTCCCGTACAGATCATCCATGTAGGATAGACAGGGATATAACATGCCGTTTCTCGCGGGAACCGTAAAGCCCTTTGAGCCGTCTTTCCGTAAAGTTCCTCATCTTAACGCCTTTGCGGGATAGTGATGTTTTCCGTTGCCGAATGATATGCCAATCAAGATCGATATTTTCATGTCGGAAATCTGCGGTTCCTACTACGAGCTCCGCGAAAACGTGGAGCGTGCACTTCGGGAACTGGGGATAGCGGCCGAGGTCAATTACGAGACGATCTATTACGAAGACGCGGTCAGCCGGGGCATCAACGGTTCGCCTTCACTCTGGATCAACGGCAAAGATGCTTTTGAGGGCGGCAATTCGCCGGGGCTTACGTGAAGGATGTACAGGGATGAGTCCGGGAGGCTCAAAAATGTCCCATCAATTGAAATGCTGAAACAAGCGATCAAGCGGGAAACGACGCCGGATTCGTTCTGAAGTAATCTAGAAGTCCGACGTGCTTCTCGTTTTTTTAACACAAGGAGAGAGATTGCGGAGCTTCGGGGTACGTGTTCACGGAAGGATGGTAAGTGCCCATCCCTTGCCAACGGTTATGGCGCCCTGGGGGCAGAACTCCTGACAGCAGAAGCAGCGGATGCAGTTCCGGTAGTCTATGAGCAGTTTTTTATTCCGGACCTTTATCGCGCCCTGGGGACAGTGGCCCTGGCAAACGCCGCAGGAAATACATTGGCCATGGTCAATCACGGGTTTTGTCGTCAATGCATTCTTGAGTGATCGCCGGGCCCATTCGGGAAGCTTCCATTCGAGATGCTCTTGAGCAGGGAGCCGGAATGTATTGACAGCCATGCTCCCGATGGCATTGCCGAGGACCGTGATGCGGTCCAGCTTTGTTTCGCCGATGTCAAGCGCTTCAGCCGCACGGATCAGGGGAAGCCGGTCCGGAGACACGCCAACCAGTTTTGCCGATACGGCATCAATTGCGACTGCGTCACGGCCCGCGAGAATGGCGCCGATCTGACGCGGATCTCCGCTGCCGGGACCGTTCCCTTCCATGCCGATGACGGCATCCATGATCGTAAGACGCGGCTCGAGCAACAGATATAATTCCAGAAGCATCCGCATGAACAGGTCGTGGTTCACGCCGGTGTTGAAGTGCCATTGAACCTTGCGCTTTCCCGGAATGCAGCCGAAGAGGTTCTTTACCGCACCGGTAAGCGTCGTCATGCCGTGGGTTTTGAGCTTCGGAAGGTTGATGATCACGTCAGCGTCATAAGCCTGCTTCGAGACCTCGAAGTGCTGAAATCTCCCGTTATTTTTTACCTGAACGGCCTCATCGAACTCCGCCAGCTCCGCCCCCTCTTCCCGCACGACGTCGAAAATGCCTGACTTCTCTGCAACCTTCTTCAGATCGCCCATACCAGGGCTGTCGCCTACCATCGCAATGCCGCCGGCTGTCTGCACAAGACGTATCACTGCCCGTACCACCTCGGGATGGGTGGTGACGGCGGCCTCCGGCGGCCGTGCTTTCAGCAGATTCGGTTTTACAAGAACCCGGTCTCCCGGCTTGACAAAAGCATGCATGCCGCCAAGCAGGTCCACGGCTTGCTGCACAGCACGCTGAATGTTGCCGCCGTCGTAATCAGCGCACCGAATAAGTGCGGTGTCAGATGATATGTTCGTCTTCATAACGATATCAATGAACGTCAGGGGGTCCGTGATCCTCCGCGCTTCCGGACCGACTGGAGGATATCGACCAGTGCCCCGTGAATCCTTCCGTTGCTTGCCAGAAGCTCGTCGCTGTGAATGCTGAAGCCGGTGCCCGTGAAATCCGACACCATCCCGCCCGCTTCACGCGCAATAAGGCTCACTGCGGCAACGTCCCACGGTTTCAGCTTGAGCTCCCAGAAACCGTCGAACCTTCCGGACGCTACGTAACAGAGATCAAGGGCCGCAGATCCGTCGCGGCGGACCTCCTGGGAGGCCATGAGAAGATCGTGGAAATAATCCAGATTATTTTTCTCACTTGTCTTCCGGTCATAAGGAAAGCCGGTGGCCAGCAGACTCTGGATAAGCCTGTCTGTATTCGAGACCTTAATTGCCCTGCCGTTCAGGGTCGCCCCCGCGCCTTTCCGAGCCGAGAACAGCTCATCTCTCATGGGGTCATACACCACGCCGGCAATGACCTCGCCTTTATGTTCAAGCGCTATGGACACGGAGAAGC
>JAJYKN010000165.1 GCA_021788515.1 Nitrospirota bacterium
ATAAGCTTTCAGATTTTCTCGACAATGCTGTTTCTGCCACGGAAAAGACTGAGATCGAGTCGCACCTGAAGTCCTGCACAATATGCAGCGATGCGCTCGAAGAACTTCGGAAGACCGTCGAACAGGTAAGGCGGATCGAAGAGGTCGAGCCGCCAGCCCGGATGACGCAGAAGATCATGGCAAAAGTGCGCGTAGAGGCAGAGGTGAAGAAAAGCTGGTATCAGCAATTCTTCTTCCCGCTCGCAGTCAAGCGCCCTATCCAGGCCGTGGCTGTTTTGTTCCTGGCTGTAACTGCCTATTACGTTTATCAAAACAGCAATCCTGCTGAAAAATATTCAGAAGCGCCGCTCACTGAATTCGAGGCAACAAAACCGGCGGCTCCAGCGCTTTCCCCGGCATTGGAACCAAGGATGCAAGGAGAGTCTGCTCTGCCAAGCAAAGTACCTCAGGCGCCGCAGTATAAGGCCCTCGACATGAAACAGGAATACGGGAAACCTGCGCCGCCTGCGACTCCGGGCGAAGGTGCGCCTGCTCCGGCAGCATCAGCAGCGCCTGTTATTGAAGCGAAAAAAGACGCTGCATCGGGCAAGCAGGCCTTTGCGCCTCAGGCTGCTGCGCTTGCAACAATGCAGGCTAAAGCAGGACGATCCGCAGCAAGGGAAATGAAGCCTTCAGAACCGGCTTTGCAACGGAAGGAGAAGTCTGCTGTCGCTGAAGCCGGTGGAATCCGGCTCTCCCTTTCTGTGACTGACATGGCTGCAGCGGATAAAAAAGTAGAGAGTATCGTCCGGGAACTCAAAGGCGTGGTCATTCGCAGGGAAGCAAGCGTTATAGTCGTTTCCCTTGACGCGAAAAGGCTCGGAGGTTTTCGGGAGAAACTTGGAAAGCTTGGAGAGTTGGAAGAAAAAGAAACGCCCGCCGCAGGTTATGAGGGAAATGTGCAGGTTGAAATTATGTTAACCCTCGCTCCCTGACGACGATTGGGAAGCGGCAGGGGGGCGTCTTCGTCCGCTCGACTATTTCCGTCTAACGTCAGCCGCAGGTTGAACTACTGGCCGCTATTTTTTTTGTGATGTTTCATTGCAGTCTTGATGAACTGCCCGAATTTTCTGTCCTTTCTGCGCTTTTCAACGTAGGACAGCTCATTGTATTCAGATTCCTTCATCAGCTTCAAAAAACTCTGATATCGATCCGCTTGCAAGGTGCCGTTTTCAATTGCGTTGAGGAGTGCGCAGCCGTCTTCCTTGGCATGAGTGCAATTTGCAAACCGGCAGGTTTTTTAAAGACTTCAAATATCACCGAAGCTTTCTGCAAGCCCCGAGCTGACGCCGATATTCGCCAGTTCCCTCATTCCGGGGGTGTCGATCAGTATTGCCCCTTGGTCGAGGACGATCAGTTGACGCTGCGTTGTCGTGTGTTTGCCCTTCCCGTCGCTTGCACGGACTGTGTTTGTCTCAAAGACATCGCGGCCTATTATATGGTTCAAAAGCGTTGTTTTGCCTACTCCGGAAGACCCAGCCAGGCAATACGTTTTGCCCGCCTCCAGTAATTGACGCACCTGATCCATTCCGAAGCCGGTTATATTGCTGAGCGGAAGGACTTTGCATGTTATGTTGGCTTGACGTACCTCCACTATTCTTTGCTCCAGTTTTTCGGGGCTGACGAGGTCGCTTTTTGTCAAGAGGAGTACCGGTTCGATGTGCCCTTCGTTTACCATCACAAGGTAGCGCTCCAGCCTGCGTAGATTGAAGTCGAAATCACAGGCTTGCACGATCAAGGCGGTATCTATGTTGACTGCGATCATCTGGTAGTCGATTTTTTGCCAGGGCTTTTCCTCCCTAAAAAGGATTTGCGCGGGAGAAGACCGTGGATGATGGCAAAGGCATCATCGTTGTGAAACCGGACAAGTGCCCAATCACCTACTTGCGGGAGGTCGATGCTCGACTCGGCGGAGTAAATAAAACTTCCTGCTACTTCAGCCAGAACTTCGCTGGTATTATTTCTTACGAGGTAGCTGTCCTTATGGACCGCAGTTACTTGAGCCACGGTGCAGTCCGGCCTCAGCGCTTCCGATCTTTTGTCTTCAAACCACTGATCAAATCCAAGAGTTATAAGCTCCAATTAAGTTAACCCCCGGGTGAGCGGCTGCCCCCGCAGTGGACAAGTCCGTCTCGATCCGGTTTGTTCTGCCTCGCTGGTTTCGCGGCAGAACAGGATCGGCCGCTCATTCGCCCGCTAGTTGGCCTTCGACTTGAATCAATACTTCTTCACAGTTTTACAGGAATAAGCTTCCGATTATTGATGCGTATGACAAAAACAAAAAAGTCAAGACTGAGAACGAGACAGCTAAGAAGCAAATAGAATTAGCAAGTGATCAACTCTAGCAGAAGGCAAAAACATGCGCAAGAAGAAAATCGGCTTGACGTAAACGATCAATTTTAATACAGTTTCAAACTGATGAATATGCATTTCTGAATATTAGCCAGCTTCAGCGGTCGGCGCTTTGCTCGCAACATTCGCAATAGTGCACACTCTTGCTGGCGAACATTCCTATTGCATATTAGTCAGCTATTCGGGAACTACGCAGGGGTCGGTTTTATCGCATCGGTATTAAGTTTGGAGGGTATCTTAATGAAGCCTATTCCTCCTGATATTGCGGAGCGTTTTTCGAAAATGCTGAAGCTGCGACGAGTGCCGGTTTCCCCTTCGCGGGGAATACCGGAAATGGTTGTGGTACTACCTCGATTTTCGCGTCAAATACCTTCCGCCGCCTGCGTGATCCGAACACGTCCGGTTGTTCGTGGAAAAATTGAGAAAGAAAAACCAGCCGGTAGAGGGCCTGGAACAGGCGGCGCATGCGGTTTCTCTTTTCTTTGAAACCCGCCTGAAAAGCCATCTTCACTTCCGGACCTTTCTTTTCGCTATCCCAAGCTCTTCCAATATTTTTTTTGAAGGGAAATTATGTTCTGGATTACGCGCTCGGCTGCAGGCGCGGCAGGGACGGTGACGGTCTGGGGCGGATTGATGTAGGCGTTCAGCACGGCCCGCACGCCTTCACGCAGGCCATCGGGATTGTACCCGCCTTCGAGCGTCATGAGCACCTTGCCCTTGCAGGTTTTCTCCGCAATGTTGCGTACGATCGAGGCCAGGCCGCCGAAGCCGTCAGCGGTGACCCCCATGCCGCCGAGCGGGTCCTTGATGTAGGGGTCAAAGCCCGCTGAGACAAGCACAAGCTCCGGTTTGTATTCGAGGGCGATGGGGTTGAGAATGCTTTCATACACGTCCAGGTACTCCCGGTCGCCGAACCCGTGAGGAAAGGGGGCATTGACGGTGCAGCCTTCGCCCGCGCCGCTGCCCACTTCGTCGAAATTTCCCGTGCCGGGGTAGTAGGGATACTGGTGAGAGGAGAAGTAAAGCACTGCGGGGTCGTCATAGAATGCATGCTGGGTCCCGTTGCCGTGGTGCAGGTCCCAGTCCACGATGAGTATGCGGCGAAGCCCGTACCTCTCTTTTGCATATTCTGCGGCGATCGCAACGTTATTGAAGAGGCAGAAGCCCATGCCGTGTCCCGGTTCTGCGTGGTGGCCGGGGGGACGGACGAAGGCGAAAACAGAAGACAGGGTCCGGGGGCCAGGGGCCCGGGTCAGGAGCGAATCTACTGCCTCAAGCAAACCGCCGGCTGCGAGGCGGGCGATTTCGTAGGAGCGGGCGGAAAGCCCGGTATCGGGATCGAGCTGCGAGTGGACCTTTCCCGCGGTGCCGGCTACCACCTGGATGTAAAAGGGGTCATGGATAAGAGCAAGTTCGTTTTCGGTCGCGAGACGGGGTTGGATCTGCGGGAGGCTGCTGAATTCCTTTTCGAGGAGAGCGTGGATCACACGCAAGCGGTTGGGGCTCTCGGGATGGCCCATGCCGGCGTTGTGCTCAAGGTAACGGTCGTCTTTGATGATCGCAAGAGATGACATTTTCAGTAAGGATCAACTTAAAAAGGGCGGTTGGTTAAATGTTCTTTTAAGACCGTAGTTTACTTCTGGTCCCGGGCCCGCACGATCGGCGGCGGCGCGGCTGCGATATAATTCTTCACGTTGTATGAATCAAGCCACTTTTGCATAGCCGTCGGGTTCGGCAGTTTTGCCGACATTTTTGCCTCAGGAGCGCAGACATAGAGGACTGTTTTGATCAGGTCCATGACGCTGAACTCAAGGGCCTCCTTGACATTCGTGGGGGACGCTTTGGTGACCAGCATGCTCTCGCGGTACCAGCCGTCGCCCCGGGGCGTCATGGGGCCGCAGTCGTTCCCCTCGTAGGGCGTGGTCAGGAAGTTTTTTTTCAGCGCGAATCCGGACACGTCTGCTCGCATCTGCTGCAGACCCTTGAAGGCGGGGTTCGAACAGATGCCGGCTTTGCCCCAGCAGATGGGGTCGAAGCGCGTGGTGTTGATGCCGCAGCAATACAGGTAGGTTTGCGGTCCCAGTTCAGGGGCTTGGCGTATCACGATATACAGGTAATCGTTTTTATACTCGTAGGAGCTTACTTTTCCCGCTTTTTTTATCATGATGTACTCCTTTCCACAGCACTGGTTCACGAGGGAAAGACAAGAGCGAGCGCTTTGCCGGGAATCGTGCAACGACAAAGCGCTCGCTCTCTTTTTGCCTGACGTGGTGAAGGCGGCGTCGCTACCTGTGTTTTTTTAACGACTTCGACTTTTTGACCTTGCTTTTAGACGGAGCCGGCTTTTTCTTTACCGTATGTTTCGCCTTGGGTTTCGGTTTGGGTTTGGACTCGCACTGCTGAAGTTTTTTCTTGAGGTCGTCGATCGTCTGGTTCTCGTCCTTGAGCAGCTGTTCCAGTTTCGCGTTGTCCTGTTTCATCATTTCCAGGTCCTGCCTGGCAACATCGCGTTCCGTCCGGGCCTTGTTCGACGCGTACAG
>JAJYKN010000166.1 GCA_021788515.1 Nitrospirota bacterium
CACCTTCTGCTGCTGCAGCCAAATAAGGGTAGTCTTCCAGGTTATTAGCAGCCTCAGCCCCCATATAACCAGTTGCGCCACCCACGACACCTCCAACAATCACGCCATCAAGCACGTTTCCACCAGATTGATCAGAACTTATTCCTCCTGCTATTTCTCCAGTTAACGCTCCCGTCCCAGTTCCGCATCCTCCGCAATACCATGTTGCTGCGGCCGTCCCTACAACGATCTCCCCGGCAAGAATGTTTCTCCCAGCCATAGACTGCGTCAAAAAATACGAGCCTGTTAAGAGATTGAGATTCTGTATTATAAAAGCATTCTGCGGCCTTGACGCCTCATGCATCAGATGTTTCCAGAAATCATGCCCGCTCGGGTCAGTATAGACAAGTGGATTATTTATGACGTAGCTGTATCTGTTAAACGCCTGCGGGTTCGATGGATCAGGCACGATGGTATCCGGGCTGATGAACCGTCCCAATGAGGGATTATATAAGCGTGCATTGTAATTGTAAAGCCCTGTCTCGGCATCAAAATAAAGAAAGCGTTGACAATTCGTTCTTGAGAAAGCGGTCAATGTAATCAGTACTCACGCGGTGTGGAAAAAAGCAGAACAATCATCAAAGACGATTGGCATGTCTTATTTTCTTATCCGGGATGCACCCCCTCCTGATTTGCTATAATGTAACCATCGGCACCGAAACAGCTCCCCTCTGATGGCTTGCGTGCCGGAAGGAGGCACCTATGCCGCTCCTGGCGTACTGCGCCGGCATCGCCCTTATTCTCATTGTCTTGTGGGACGCCTTCGAGACCGTGGTCTTTCCCCGCCGCGTGACGAGGAGAATACGGCTGGTGCGCTATTTCTACCGGGTCACCTGGTCGCTGTGGTCTTCCGCGGTCCGCGCCTTCGCAACCGCACGCCGCCAGGAAAATTATCTCAGTTACTACGGTCCGCTGTCCCTGCCGCTGCTCCTGGGGTTCTGGGCCGCGGTCCTGATCACGGGCTTCGGCCTCCTGTACTGGGCGCCGGGAGGGGCCGTCAAGACCCCGGAGCGCATTGCAACCTTCGGCGCCTGTCTCTATTTCAGCGGCACGACTTTTTTCACGCTCGGCCTGGGCGACATCGTCCCGAACACGGGCTTTGCGCGGGCGCTCGTCGTGCTCGAAGGGGGCATGGGCTTCGGTTTCCTCGCCGTCGTGATCAGCTATCTTCCGGCGCTCAATCAGTCGTTCTCGAAGCGGGAAGTGAACATCTCGCTCCTGGACGCGCGCGCCGGTTCGCCTCCCACGGCGCTCGAAATTTTGCGCCGCCACATGCAGGATCATGCCATGCATTCGCTCACCCAGCTGCTCCACGAATGGGAGCGATGGTCCGCGGAGCTGCTCGAAAGCCATTTGTCCTTTCCGGTGCTTGTCTACTTCCGCTCGCAGCACGACAACCAGTCCTGGCTCGCCGCGCTCACGTCGATCCTCGATACCTGCGCCTTTGTTATCACCCACCTGGAAGGAGAAAGCGTGCGGCAGGCCCAGTTGACCTTTGCCATGGCGCGGCACGCTATCGTGGACCTGGCCCTCGTCCTGCATTCGTCGCCGCTCGATCCGAAGGCGGATCGTCTTCCGCCGGAAGACCTCGACACCCTGCGCGAATTCCTGGATGCGGGGAAAATACACTTTAAGCACAGCGCTGACTCCGCGCAGCGGCTTCTCGAACTCCGAAGGATGTACGAACCCTACGTGTATTCACTGTCCCTCCGTCAGCGGCTGGCGCTTCCGCCCTGGATACCCGACATGAGCAGGATCGACAACTGGCAGATCAGCGCCTGGGGAACCAGCAGCGGCTTCAGGCTACTCGGGCGCGAAAAGCACAGGGATCAGGGGCATTTTTGAAAAACTCAGAAGGATCAGGAAAGAGGAGAATCGAGAAAACATCTCTCGCAGAGCGCGCAGAGGTTAACAATGTTTTGTATTTTTCTCCGCGAACTCCGCGCCTCCGCGAGAAACCGTTTTGGCTTTGATTTTCATTCAGATGGAAATCCAAAATAAGAAGTAGCCTTTAGGTTCTTATCCAATCTTGAAGCACCGCATTGAGATTGAGCCGTACTGGAACCCCTCATGGAAAAACGTCAGGGGTTCGTTCTTTTCCTGCAGCGCGATCGCGTAGATCATCGGGAGATAGTGGTCCAGGGTGGGAACGGCAAGCGACGCGGTGTCGCCCATATAGTGATAGTTGATCAGATCTTCGTGATTTCCGCTCAGCAGGTTGGATCGCACCTGGTCGTCGAACTCCTTTGCCCAGTCAAAGACGTCGGCGTCAATGTTCTCAAAGTCGATCTGGGCGAGATTGTGGACGATGTTGCCGCTGCCGATGATCAGAACACCCCGCTCGCGCAAGTCCGCAAGCTCTGCCGCAAGATCGTAATGATACCGGAGGGGCTTCGGGTGCCACTCGTTGAACGTGTAGGCGAGGCTCATCTCGAACACCGGGACATCGGCATGAGGATAGAGATGCCTGAGCACGGCCCACGACGCGTGGTCCAGTCCCCAGTCGCTGTTGCACGTGACCTTCACGCCTTTTACGTTTTCCGTCACCAGCCTCGCTTCAGCAGGCGCGCCGGGACTGGGATACCGCATTGCATATAGTTCGTCGGGAAAACCGTAGAAGTCATGAATGGTCCGCGGCCGCTCCATGCAGGTGACGGAGGTGCCCGTTGTGAGCCAGTGCGCGGAAACGACCAGGATTGCCTTTGGCCGGGGAAGGCGTTTACCCAGCTCAACAAGGCTTCTCGTGTAGCTGTTGTCCATGATGATGTTCATCGGTGAGCCGTGGCCGATGAACAGCACCGGCATTTTTGTGGTCACAGACGGATCCCTCCTTTCTGGTAGAATTATAGCACGCGCGGGATTGACAGGCCGCGGCCTGCATGATACTGTAGCAATCGTCTTTGCGGACGTTTCACCTGATACCAACATGGCCCCCATTATCGAAATACACAACATGATCAAAACCTACCCCGGCGTACGCGCCGTGGACGGGGTGAGTCTATCCATCGAACAGGGCATCTGCTTCGGCCTCCTTGGCCCGAACGGCGCGGGCAAAACCACGCTCATCGAGATCGTCGAAGGCATCCTGAAGCCCGATGCAGGCGAGACGCTTTACAAGGGCACGCCGGTCGGCGCGCGGTTCCGCAAGGAAGCGGGCATCCAGTTCCAGGTCACGTCCCTCCAGGAGTTTCTGACCGTGCGGGAAACGCTGCGCCTGTTCAAGAACCTCTACCCCCGGACCATGGATATTCTCGAGGTCATCCGCCTCTGCAGCCTCGACGAGTTCCTCGACCGCGACACGCGGAAGCTTTCCGGGGGCCAGCGCCAGCGGCTTCTCATGGCACTGGCGCTCATCAACGACCCCGAGGTGCTCTTTCTCGATGAACCCACGACCGGCCTTGACCCGCAGGCGCGCAGGAATTTCTGGGACCTCATCTCCCTGGTCCGGTCAAAGGGCAAGACAATCGTCCTGACGACCCATTACATGGACGAGGCCTACGCGCTCTGCGACGAGATCGCGATCATGGACCGCGGCAAGATCGTCTCCCAGGGCACGCCGGAGCAGCTTTTGAAGGAGCACTTCGGCGACGTGGTATTGCAGTTCCCGGACGAAGACGTGGAGGGGAAGCTGGACAAGCTTTCGCTCTGCGTGTCCAAGCAGCCGGGGTGGTGCGAGATCCAGACCCATGACGTCGACGGCACGATCCGGCTGCTCCTTGACCGCGGGGTTTCGCTCTCCCGGATGAACGTGCGCTCCTGGAGCCTCGAGGACCTGTTTATCGCGCTCACGGGAAAAGACCTGAGATCGTAAATCGAACGTCCGCCACGGAGACACTGAGGCACGGAGAAAGAAAAGATGAAGGGTTTAAACTCAGTATTTTAAGGAAGTTTTTCCCTCCGTGTCTCCGTGACTCCGTGGCAGATTTGAATTTGAGGTTTTCATGAAAAAATTTTTCGCCATCCTGCATGCCAGGAACATGGAGTTCATCCGGGACAAGTCCTCCCTGGGGTGGAACATCATGTTCCCGCTCCTGCTCGTGCTCGGCTTCGCCTTTGTATTCTCCGGCGAGCCGAAGGCGCTGTTCAAAGTCGGCGTTCTCGGAAATACGGCCGCGCTCCAGAAAACCGACAGGGAATTTTTCGATACCAAATACGTCCAGTTCATCCCCGTCGAGGATGAGGCCAAAGCCATCGACAAAGTCGAGCACTTCCAGCTCGACATGCTGGTGGACGTGAGGACTGCCAAACAATACTGGATCAACGAGAACGCGCCGAACGGATACGTGCTCGAAAAGATCCTCCGGGGCCAGGGCGGGACCGGATACCGCCGCATCGCGGTCCAGGGCCGGGAGATCCGCTACGTGGACTGGGTCGTGCCGGGCATCCTCGCCATGAACATGATGTTCTCCTGCCTCTTCGGCGTGGGATACGTGATCGTGCGGTACCGGAAGAACGGATTTTTGAAGCGGCTCAAGGCAACGCCGTTAAACCCCTTCGAATTCCTGCTCGCCCAGATGGTGTCCCGCCTCCTGCTGATCCAGGCCATTACCACGCTGGTCTATGTGGGCTGCAACTACTTCATCCACTTCCAGATGCGCGGCTCCTATGCGAACCTGTTTTTGATCTCCCTGGTCGGCGCGATCTGCCTTATCTCTCTCGGCCTCCTGGTCGCCTCGCGTCTTTCGAGCGAGGAGCTTGCCGGCGGCCTGCTGAACCTCATCACCTGGCCCATGATGCTCCTGTCCGGCGTCTGGTTCTCGCTCGAGGGAGCTAATCCCGTTGTGAAGCGCATCGCGCAGTTCCTGCCGCTCACCCATCTCGTCGACGGCGCCCGGGCCATCATGACCGAGGGCGCCGGG
>JAJYKN010000167.1 GCA_021788515.1 Nitrospirota bacterium
CGGGCTCCGTAAAAAACACGTCGAACACGATGACCTTGGCGCCGTCTTCCGTGAGACGGTCCACGACGCGCGCCCACACCGACCGGGTCCAGGGAAAGCGTCCCAGCTTGTTAATGCTCTTCTCGTCGATGGCAGCGATCACGGTCTCGGGGCCCGGGGCGATCTTCCCCCGCATGTTGAACCGCATGTCGAGGGTCTTCTCTTCCAGGACCTCGAAGAACCTGGCATTCATCAGGTGAAAGATGGACAGCACCACTGCCACGATAAGTGCTATGTATATTCCAGCTCGTTTGCCGGTTTTTGGACTCATGTCTCCTGTCTCCTGTCTCCTGACTACTGCCTGCTTTCTCCAACTCCTGCCTCTTACGCCATTTCCCCGAAGATCTCCCGCATTTCAAGATAGCGCAGCAGCCGATCGATCTGCTCCTGGTCCCTGATATGGACCTTTTCGCCCACGACTTCTCCGATCCGGACGCTGGCAAGTTTCTCCAGGATCGATCGGGCCTGCGCGGCTTCTATGCCGGCAAGGCCCCCGAGGTCTTCAATGGTCATCGTGAATTCGCCGGCGGCCTTCCGCTCCCGCACGTGCTTGGCGAGGATGCTTACGAGACGGCTTGTGTTGTCTTTGATCATGAGCGCTTCCATCTGGTCGTTGGTCTCGCGCAGCCGGTCTGCGAGCCGCTTGATGAACCGCACGGCGATCTCCGCGTTTCCGCGGATCAGGGCATCGAAGGTCTTCCGGTCGATGACCAGCATCTCGCATTCTTCCAGCGTCTCTGCTGATGCGGAACGCGGCTTGTCGTTCAGGATGGCCATCTCGCCCAGGAATTCCCCCTTTTCGAGGGTCGCAAGGGTTTTCTCAACGCCGCGGATCCGTTTGCTGATCTTGACCCTTCCGGACTGGATAATGAACATGTTGTCGCCGACATCGCCCTCCTGGAAGAGAACGGTGTTCGCGGGAATCTTTTTGCCGAACCGGGAAAACAGCTGTGTTTGTATGTCTGCCATGAATGTCCCCCTTTTTAAGCACCAAATCTCAAGCACCAAATTTCAAATAAGCACCAAATCTCAACAACCAGAAATCAAACGTCTGGAATTTTGCATTTTGAGATTTGAAAATTATTTGGGATTTGGCATTTGTATTCTGGGATTTGTTCCATCTCCTACCTGCTGTTCAAAATCGTAATATCTCCCGCTTCACTTGCGCGGATAAAGGCCTGAACGACCGCAGGATCGTAGTCCGCGCCGGAGCACCGCTCGATCTCCTCGACGGCGGTTTTCCAATCCGCGGCCTTTCGGTACGGCCGGTCCGTGGTGATGGCATCAAAGGTGTCGGCTATTGCGATGATCCTTGCATGGAGGGGGATATCCGCCCCCCTCAACCCGTCAGGATAGCCGCTGCCGTCCCATTTTTCGTGGTGGGCGCGCATGATTTTCCGGACCTTTTTCATCTGTTCAATATGTCCCAGGATGTCCTCGCCCACGAGCGGATGCTCCCGCATATGGGCGATCTCTCCCTGGTCCAGCCGGGCCTGTTTCAGGAGCACGCTGTCCCGGATGCCGATCTTGCCGATATCATGCAGAACAGCGGCCAGCCGCAGTTCTTCCAGGTCCGTGAGCGGCGACTCCATATGCTGCGCGATCGCCATACTGTATTCGACCACCCGCTTGATATGGCCGCCCGTATAGGGGTCCTTCTTTTCGAGCGCCGCAGCCAGCGCTTCAGCCGTGTTCACAAAGGTCTCTTTCAGTTCAGCATAGAGGTCGGAATTCTCCAGGGCAATGGCGACCTGGTTTGAAAGCGTCCAGCAGTCCTCGAGGTCTTCACCGGTAAAGAACCCCCCGCCCTTCTTGTTGATGGCCTCAAGCACGCCGAGCACCACGCCCTTGGAACGAATGGGCACGCACACCATGTTCCGCGTGATGAAATTGGTGATGGCCTGCGCTCTTCGGAAATAGCGGGGATCGTTCTGCACATCATTGATGAGCGCCGGCTGGTCGTTCGCCGCGACCCATCCCGCGATCCCCTCCCCCATTTTCAGGCGCATCAGCTTGACCTGTTTTTCCTTCTCGCCGAGGGCGACCTCGAAAAAAAGGTCCTTCGTCTTTTCATCCACCAGAAGCAGCGAACCGACTTCCGCGTCCAGAAGCTTCGTCACCGCTTCGATGGCCTGGATGCGGACGTCGTGCTGGTTCAGGGAGGAGTTCAGCACCAGGGCGAGCTCCATCTGCGTTGTCCTGCGCTGCGACTCCCTCAAGCTTTCGGCCAGGAGTTCGGCATAGGCGACATCCAGCGCGAGCTGGCCCGCCAGGGTTTCGAGCATCTCCTTGTCGTCCCTGCAAAGGGATTTGCCGTCCTTCTTGTTGATGATTTCCACAACTCCGATCACCCGCTCCGCCGTCCTGAGCGGTGCGGCAAGGATATTCTGGGTCGGGAAGCGAAGCTCGGCGCTGATCCTGCTGCTCCAGCGCCGATCGCGCGAAACATCGGGGCTCAAACAGGTCTTGCCGTTCCGGAACACCCACCCGGCGATTCCTTCGTCCCGGGCCAGGCGCCTCCCGATCAATTGCCGGGATCCGGGCCCGAGGCTGGCGCGGAAAACCAACTCCTTCCCCTCATGGATCAGAATGGAGCCGGCGCGTGTCTTGGTAAGGGTCAGGATGACTTTGAGATAATCGGCAAGGAGCTTATCCACTTCGGCCTTGCCGGTCTTTCTGTTGCTGAGAAGCGCCTGCTTGACTTTCTGGAGCAGGACCAGTCTTTTGAGGGTCTGTAACTCCGCGCGCAGGGAGGCGCGGCTTCGGGGGGGCTCCACGACAGGCTTGCCCGGGGAGGAGGGGCGCTTTGTCCGAACAAGAGCTGCGCCGGTTTTGCGAGGTTGTTTTGTTTTTCCGGTTTTAATTCCCATGTCCTGCAAGCACTCCCTGTTTCAGCGTCCGTGCAAACTCCACGGCGCGTACGAGCAGTTCGGGCGTACCAACATGTTCTTCGATCACCTTGACAAGCGCGCTGCCCACGATCACCCCGTCTGCTCCCCAGTGCGCGACCTGCGCAGCCTGGTCGGGCGTGGAAATTCCGAAACCGACGGCAACAGGCTTGTCCGTGGCTGCCTTAATCTTCTTGAGCGATTCCTCGACAGAGCTCTGGACCGCCCCTGCGCGCGCGCCGGTCACGCCGGTCAGTGACACGTAGTAGACAAATCCCTGGCTGACCCTGCACACGAGCTTGATCCGGTCCTCGGTACTCGTCGGGGCAAGCAGGAAGATCGTGTCCAGTCCCGCCTTTTTTGCCAGTGGAATGAGCACCGTCGCCTCTTCCGGGGGAAGGTCGGGCAGGATCACCCCGTCGAGCCCCGCGGAAGCGGCGTCGTTCACAAAGCGCTCTTCCCCGTAGTGAAAGATCAGGTTGTAATAGGTCATGAGAATAAGCGGGATTTTGCTCGTTGTACGCACATCGGCAACCAAGCCGAGCACGTCGGCGATGCTGGTATGGTTCTTGAGGGACCGGATCGCGGCTTTCTGGATCGTGGGCCCGTCAGCGAGGGGGTCGGAGAACGGCGCGCCGATTTCAATGATGTCACAGCCCGCCTGTTCCATCTCCAGGATAAGCGTTTTCGTCGTCGCCAGGTCGGGATCTCCCGCCATGATATAGGGGATGAGCGCAGTTTCGTTCTTTTTCTTAAGACGATTGAAGGTGCTTTTTATTCGTGACATAGGTTCGCTTTTCCGTCCGGGAGTTTATTCCTCATGCTTACTTAATTCCTAATTCGTAATTTTTAATTCTTAATTTCCTACAGCTCCACGCCTTTGATCTTCGCCACCTGCATCACGTCCTTGTCCCCGCGGCCCGAGAGGTTCACGACAACGACCTTGTCCTTGCCGAGCGTGGGCGCAAGTTTCAGGCAATAGGCGACCGCGTGGGCGCTCTCAAGCGCCGGAATGATGCCTTCAAGCCGGGACAATAAGTCAAAGGCCTCCATGGCCTCCTCATCAACGGCATAGGTGTACTCGATGCGGCCGGAATCGTGATAAAAGGCATGCTCCGGCCCCACGGCCGCGTAATCGAGGCCGGCGGACACGGAATGGGTCAGTTCGATCTGGCCGTCCTCGTCCTGGAGGATGAAGGTCTTGGAGCCCTGCAGCACGCCGAGCGAGCCGCCCGCGAACCGCGCCGCGTGCTTGCCGCGCTCGATGCCCAGGCCGCCTGCCTCGACGCCGTACATCTTGACCGAAGGCTCGTCGAGAAATTCATAGAACAATCCCATGGCGTTGGACCCTCCGCCCACGCAGGCGATCATCGCGTCCGGGAGCTTGCCCTCGAACTTCATGATCTGCTTCCTGGCCTCGCGGCCGATCACGGACTGAAAATCCCGAACCATCATGGGAAAAGGATGAGGGCCGAAGACCGTGCCGAGCACATAGTGCGTATTGGCCACGTTCGTGATCCAGTCCCGCATGGCCTCGTTGATCGCGTCCTTGAGGGTTTTGCTGCCGAGGTCCACAGGCCGTACAACGGTGCCCAGGAGTTTCATGCGGAACACGTTCAGGGACTGGCGCGCCACGTCGTCGGTGCCCATGTAGACTTCACAGTCGAGGCCGAACATGGCCGCGGCCGTGGCCGTGGCTACACCGTGCTGGCCCGCGCCGGTTTCCGCTACAACGCGGGTCTTACCCATGCGTTTTGCGAGCAGGACCTGGGCTAGTGAGTTATTGATCTTGTGAGCGCCCGTGTGGCAGAGGTCCTCGCGCTTCAAGTAGATCTTCGCCCCGCCGAGATGGTCCGTCAGCCTCCGCGCGAAGTAAAGCGGCGTGGGACGGCCGATGAACTCCCGGTTGTAGAACTCGAGCTCGGTCGTGAACTCCTTGTCCTTCCTCGCAGCAAGATAGGCGGCCTCG
>JAJYKN010000168.1 GCA_021788515.1 Nitrospirota bacterium
GACCGGGGCCGCGGTCACGCTGCTGAACAGCCTCAAGGGCCCCGACATCCTGGCCTGCATGCAGGAGACCAAGGTCAGCATTCTGCTCGGCGTGCCCCAGTTGTTCATGGGTTTGCGCCGCGCGATCTTCGACGCGATCCAGAAAAAACCTGCGCCTGTGCGGTCGATCGTCAAGTTGCTCCTCAGGGTGAACGGGCTGCTCAGGAAGACCGCGGGAGTGAACATCGGAAAGGCCGTCTTCGGCAAGGTGCACGCGATGTTCGGCGAGACCTTCAGGCTCCTGGCGAGCGGCGGGGCCCGGCTCGATCCCGATGTCTATATTGACATGACCAATCTGGGGTTCACGATCATCGAAGGGTACGGTCTGACCGAGACGTCGCCGGTCGCCACCTTTAATCCGCTCTCGAAACAGAAGGCCGGCTCCATCGGCATTCCGGTCCCCGGCGATGAAGTCGCGATCATGAATCCCGATGAGAACGGCCAGGGCGAGATCGCCATACGCGGGCCGAACGTGATGCTCGGCTATTACAAAAAACCGCAGGAAACCGCCGAGGTGCTCCGGGACGGCTGGTTCTTTACAGGAGATCTCGGTTTCCGCGACAAGGATGGATACTTCTTTATCACCGGTCGCTCGAAGGAGATGATCGTGCTTGCGACGGGGAAAAAAATATTTCCCGACGAGCTTGAAAAGTTCTACAAGCGGATCCCGTCGATCAAGGAGATCTGCCTGCTCCAGGGAGACCGGGGGCTGGAGGCGGCCGTGGTGCCGGACTTCGACTATCTCAGAAAGATGAATCTGTCCAATTCGCGCGAGACCATTGCCTTCGAGATCGAGGACCTCTCCAAAGACCTTCCGCCGTACAAGCGGATCACGGGGCTCAAAATTTTCAAGGACCCGTTGCCAATCACGCGGCTGGGCAAGCTCAGGAGAAGCAAGGTAAAGGAACTCTATGAACGGAGCAGCGAGCGCGTTGAGAAGGCGGAACAGGAGATCGACCGCAGCGCGCTTTCGGACCCCGTTGTCAGGAAACTGCTGGAGTGTCTTGCGCCCTTTTCCGCAAAAAAGACCATCGTTCTTGACGATAACCTGGAATTGGACCTGGGGCTTGACTCGCTCGGCCGCGTGGAACTGGTGGTGAGCGTCGAGAAATCATTCGGCATGACACTCCCTGAATCCTTTGGCTCCGAAGTCTTCACCGTGGGGGACGTGGTCTCAAAGATCAAGGATTTGCTGGCAACAGGGCCGGTATCCGCGGGCGCAAGCGTAAAGATGTCGTGGTCCGAGATCCTGGCGCAGGAGCCGTCGGAGGAGCTGCTTTCGCTGGTCAGAATGAAGTCAGGGCCCCTGTTGCTTGCCGCAAAATTTTTTTTAAAAATGTTCAATAACCTGTTGTTCACGGTTTATGGACGGTTGTTCGTGCGCGGTATTGAGAATCTGCCTCCGAAGGCCCCGTACATCATAGCGCCGAACCACTTGAGCCTTGCCGATGCTCCTGCGGTCGTTGCCGCTATCCCCTGGAAAGTCGCTTCCCAGTCGTTCTTCCTCGGCACGACTGATTACTTCGGCGGCCCGGCCTCTTCCAAAATCGCCAGCGTCATCAATGTTATCCCCGTGGACATGGATGCGCGGCTCTACGGTGCAATGCAGCTGTCGGCCCATGTGCTCAGACAAAACAAGATCCTCTGTGTGTTCCCGGAGGGAGGCCGTTCACGCGACGGCGGCATCAAGGAATTCAAGAAAGGCGTGGGCATCATCTCAAAGGAATTGAACATGCCGGTCATTCCGGTCGCGATCAAGGGGACCTATGAAATGCTGCGGCCTGGCAAGCGGTTCCCAAAACCGGGCAAGGTCAGTGTAGCGTTCGGCGAGCCGGTTTACCCTGATGGCAGGGATTCCGATGAAATCGTAAAAACGTTGTATCAGCGGGTGGTTGCGTTGCTGGCCCGGGATACGTAGTCTTGTTTTCTCCAGAACCGGAGAAAGTCTTCAACAGCACTGAATAAAGCATGGAAGGCCGTGTCTTTTCCGGGAGCCGGCTGGTCTTAAGTTCGTTTCGGAGCAGAATATGAAACGCAGTAAACTGTGGTTCCTGTTTTGTATAATAGTACTTCTGGCTTCCTGCGCTTCCCTGCATGGACCGCCGGCTCCAGCGCCGAGGCCGAAAATAGCACTTGTGCTCGGTGGCGGCGCAGCCCGGGGATTTGCGCATGTAGGCGTGATCCGCGCGCTGGAGCAGGAAAAGATCCCTATCGACATGATTGTCGGCACCAGCGTAGGCAGTCTCATCGGCGCTATTTATGCCTCGGACACCAACAGCTTCGAGCTGGAGTGGACCGCCTTTTCGCTCCAAAAGGACGATCTCCTTGATTACGGGGTCCTGACGGCCTTTACTGGAATGGGCGTTGCCAAGGGTGACAAACTGGAAGAATTTGTAAAAAACAAGGTGTCGGCTCAGAACATCGAAGGCCTCAAGCTCCCCTTTGCGGCGATTGCGACGGACCTGAACCGGGGAACGCGGGTGGTGCTGGACCATGGCTCGGTTGCCAAGGCCGTCCGCGCGAGCAGCGCCATCCCCGGGGTCTTCAACCCCGTTGATTACCAGGGGCGGCTGCTCGTTGACGGGGGCGTGGTGGATAACCTTCCGATTTCCACGGCGCGGGAACGCGGCGCCGACATTGTTATTGCCGTGGACATCAGCGAGAACGTGACAAACTTTAATATTACGAACATCATAGATGTGATGCTCCAGTCAGTCTCCATCATGGCGGCCGAGAACGTGAAGTATAAGCGGAAGGAGGCTGATGTGCTTATTTCACCGGCAGTGGGGAACGTCGGCATGCTGGACTTCAGCCAGAAGAAACAGTGCATGCTGGCGGGCATCGAGGCCGCACAGAAGGCCATACCGATGATCAGGGAAAAGATCGAGGAGTGGGGGAAAAGGAAAGCGGCAAAATAGACAATCACCGCGGAGACGCTGAAAAAATCGTTTGGGAGGGATGAAGATCAAGTGCGTCGGGACAGTGCTTTAATCGGTTCTAGAAATTTTTGTCGTCATTGCGAGCGGGGACAGGCGCTCTATTTTTTTCTCCGCGTTTCTGCGCCTCTGCGGTAAATTTCTTCATTGAGGTTTTTCATGTTTAATAAAATCAAAATCATCCTCGAGATGATCAAATTCGAACACACCATTTTCGCCCTTCCCTTCGCTTTTACGGGCGCCGTGATGGCCGCCCACGGGCTGCCGGCGTGGGGCAAGGTCTTCTGGATCATCGTGGCCATGGTCGGCGCCCGTTCGGCCGCCATGGGATTCAACCGCTGGGCGGACCGTACGTTCGATGCGGAAAATCCGCGTACGAAGGAACGGGCTTTGCCGAAAGGCCTGGTTACGCCCCGGCAGGTGGTCCTTTTCACCGTGGTTTCCTCTGCCATACTCATTGGCGCGGCCTATATGCTGAACCCCCTTGCATTCGCTCTTTCGCCGCTCGCTCTTGCCATCGTCTTCTTCTATTCCTATACCAAACGGTTCACGTTCCTTGCGCATGCTTTTCTCGGGCTGGGGATCGCCGGCGCTCCCCTCGGAGCATGGATCGCAGTGTCGGGAAAATTCGAAACGCCGGCCCTTGTCCTGGGCGCGGCGGTGCTGTTCTGGCTGCTGGGGTTTGACGTGTTGTATGCGCTCCAGGACATCGACTACGACCGGAAGGCGGGGCTCCACTCCATACCTCAGCGCTTCGGCGTCAGTCGCTCGCTCTGGATTTCCCGGGCTTCCCATGCGATCACCATGGCATTGCTCTTCGTACTTGCTCCGCTGCTTTCTCTGGGCGGCTACTATCTGGCCGGAGTCGTCATCTCCCTCCTGTTGATCCTGTACGAACATTCGCTCGTCAAAAAAAGCGATCTATCAAAACTCAACTTTGCTTTCTTTAATATGAACGGCTATATCAGCGTAACCATTTTTTTCTTTACTCTTCTCAATTTCCTGGCATGAGCCGGTTTTGCCCAAAAAGAGGAGTATTGCTGATTGACAAAGAGCGAAAATGCTGGTAACGTTATTACGATCTTGCCATCAATGAGAAGCCGCACCGTTTCATCAAGAGCTGTTCTTTCCCCCCAAAAAATACGGGTCATCATTTTACGATAAGGAGAAAAGTCATGAAGAGAAGTCTGGTAATTGTTGTGTGCATGGTGCTTGCCGTTGGCACGGCGTTCGGCGCGGAGCAGAAGCCCTTACAGACGCAGAAAGAAAAATTGAGTTACGCCATTGGGGTCGATATGGGGACCAGTTTGAAAAAAAACGCCATCGACGTTGATACTGATCTGCTGTTTAAGGGGATCAAGGATGCCCTCACGGGCAGCAAGCAACTCCTGACGGAGCAGGAACTCCGGGAAACGATCCAGACTGCGCAGAAAGAGCTCCAGGCGAAGCAGCAGGAAAAGATGAAAACGCTGGGAGAGAAGAACAAGAAAGAAGGAGAGGCCTTCCTCGCCGCGAACAAGAAGAAAAAAGGAGTAAAGACCCTGCCGAGCGGCCTGCAATATAAAGTCATTACCGAAGGGAAGGGCAAGATGCCCAAAGCAACGGACACGGTGACGGTCAATTACAGGGGCACGCTGATCGACGGGACGGAGTTCGACAGCTCCTACAAGCGCAACGAACCCGCGACCTTCCCGGTGAACGGCGTGATCAAAGGCTGGACCGAAGCGTTGCAGCTGATGAAGGAGGGATCGAAGTGGGAGCTCTTCATCCCCGCGGACCTTGCATACGGGGAACGGGGTACCATGGGCGGCCCCATCGGTCCGAACGCAGTTCTCATCTTCGAAGTGGAGCTGCTCAAAATAAAAGCGCAGTAAAATACCGTAAAACGTGAAGAGGCCGGCCCCGAA
>JAJYKN010000169.1 GCA_021788515.1 Nitrospirota bacterium
TCCTTTTGGCCCTGGGCGTCGCCTGGGCCATCGGCATCCCCGTGCTCCGGCTCAAGGGACATTATCTTGCCATGGCGACCCTCGGCTTCGGCACGATCATCTACAGCATCGTGCTCGGCACCCAGACCTTCGGAGCGGCTGACGGGATTTCGAGCGTGCCCCCCTTTCCGCTCGGCTTCGGCATGAGCGTGAGCGGCGAAACGGCGCTTCGCGTGCTGAACTACTATTTTGCCTGGATCCTGGTGACCGTAGCCATGGTGCTGTCAACGAACCTCATTCACTCGCGGGTGGGCAGGGCGCTCCGGTCGATCCACGGGGCGGAAGACGCGGCAAGCGCCATGGGCGTGGACACCGCGCGTTTCAAGTTGTATACCTTCATGCTCTCCGCCGTGCTTGCAGCAGTGGCCGGCGTGTTCCTGACGCACTATAACGGCGGCATCGGACCGTCCGAGGCGGGGGTCATGAAGTCCGTGCGCTACGTGGCGATCGTTGCCGTGGGCGGCATGGGCAGCATCTGGGGAACGCTCATCATGAGCGTGGTGTTGAATTTCTGCTCGCTCCGGGGATATTTCGGGAGCTATGACGACGCGGTGTTCGGCGCCATTTTGATCGTCATCATGCTTTTTGCGCCCGACGGCATCATCGGCTCGGATCTGCGGAGAATGGTGAAAAAAATAAGCACCAAAAAACAAGTGCCAAGTTCCAAATAAGCACCAAAGGTCAAAACAACAATGTCCGAAACGTTTTGAATTTGATTTTCTGGAAATTGGTGCTTATTTGAAATTTGTTATTTGATGCTTGGTGCTTGGACTACCCTATGGCTCTACTCGAAGTAAACAATATCAGCAAGCGCTTCGGCGGGCTCCAGGCGGTGAAGGACCTGTCCTTCACCGTGCAGCAGGGCTGCATCAAGGCCGTGATCGGGCCGAACGGCGCGGGCAAGACCACGCTCTTCAACCTCCTGTCCGGCTTTCTTTCGCCCGATAGCGGCAGCATTGTATATAGGGACGCGCCGATTCAGGGGAAACAGCCCCACGAAATCGCGGACCAGGGCATGTCGCGCACCTTCCAGCATATCAGGCTGTTCGCGCACATGACGGCGCTCGAAAACGTGATGGTCGGCTGCCATAGCCGGAGCCGTGCGGGATTCATCGCCGGCATGCTGAACCTCCCCTTCACCTGGCACGAAGAAGAGGAGATCAGGAAAAAATCGATCGAGCTCATGGAGTTCCTGGGCATTGCGGGCCTCGCGTCTTTTGAGGCGACGAGCCTGTCCTACGGCCAGCAGCGCGCGGTGGAGCTCGCCCGCGCTCTTGCCAGCGGGCCGACCATGCTGCTTTTGGACGAGCCCGCAGCCGGGCTCAATATGCGCGAGACCGCTGACACGGCAAAGCTCATCGTCAGGGTCCGGGACCTCGGCATCACGGTCCTGATCGTCGAACACGACATGAGCCTGGTCATGAACATTTCCGACGAGATCGTCGTCTTAAGCTACGGGGAAAAGATCGCCGACGGCACGCCGCGCGCTGTCCAGGGCAACCCCGAGGTCGTCCGGGTCTATCTGGGAGAAGACGATGCTTAGGATACGGAACCTCGATGCGGGCTACGGGACGTTGACCGTCCTCCGGCGCGTCTCGATCCATGTGAAGCCGGGAGAGATCGTCACGATCATCGGCGCCAACGGCGCGGGAAAAACCACGCTGTTAAAGACCGTGACGGGGCTCCTCAGGGCACAGGCAGGCGAGATCCTCTTTAACGGACAGGACATCGGCCGCATGCCCATTGAGCGGATCGTCATGAACGGCTGTTCGCTCGTTCCCGAGGGACGCCAGGTGTTCCCGGCCATGCCGGTCCGGGAGAACCTGCTGCTCGGCGCCTACGTTCAGTTCAAGCGCGGCAACAAGCATGACGTGGAGAAGGATCTCGATCACGCTTACACCTTGTTTCCGGTGCTCCGGCAGCGCGAGCACCAGCTTGCCGGCACGCTCTCCGGCGGAGAACAGCAGATGCTCGCCATGGCCAGGGCGCTTATGGCGCGGCCCAAGCTCATCATGCTCGACGAGCCGTCCATGGGCCTGGCGCCGCTCATGGTGAAGGAAATTTTCAACATCATCGTCAGGATCCGGGAGCAGGGAAATACGGTGCTGCTCGTGGAGCAGAATGCCCGGAGCGCGCTCAAGATCGCCAACCGCGGCTACGTGCTCGAAACAGGCCGGATCATCCTCGAAGGAGATTCGGAAGACCTGCTCGCAAACCGGGACGTGCAGCGGGCGTATCTGGGAAGAGAGCAGGAAGGCAATTAGGAATGAGAAATGGTGGAAGTTTTTTAATTCGTTAACTCGTAATTCTCAATTCCTAATTCCTCATTTTTAATTTTTTTTATCGAACCGGAGGTGCTCATGTACTGGCAGCCTGAAAGCGAATGCATGGACAGGGAGGAGCTGGAGCAGCTCCAGCTCGAGCGGCTCGAATCCACATTAAGCCGCGTCTACATGAACGTTCCGTTCTACCGGAAAAGGTTCGATGAGGTCAAGTTCAACCCCGACGATCTGCGCTCGCTCGATGATCTTAAGAAACTGCCGTTCACGACCAAGAACGATCTCCGGGACAATTATCCCTACGGCCTCTTCGCCGTACCGCTCCGCGATGTCGTCCGGGTCCATGCATCGTCGGGAACCACGGGCATGGCCACGGTGGTGGGCTACTCGCGGAACGACATCAAGACCTGGTCGAACCTGGTTGCGCGGATCCTCACTGCAGGCGGGATCACGAAGGATGATGTGATCCAGATCTCGTTCAACTACGGGCTGTTTACCGGCGCCTTCGGCCTCCACTACGGCGCTGAGCGCGTGGGCGCCTCGGTGATCCCGATCTCGAGCGGCAACACCAAGCGCCAGATCCAGATCATGCAGGACTTCAAGACAACGGCCCTCGTGGGCACGCCCTCCTACGCCATGCTGATCGCGGACACGATGATGGAGATGGGCATCAACCGGAACTCCCTGTCGCTCAAGTACGGCCTCTTCGGCGCCGAGCCCTGGTCAGAGGCGATGCGGAAGGAACTGGAGAACAAGCTCAAGATCGTGGCCACGGACAACTACGGTCTCTCGGAGGTCATGGGCCCCGGCGTGGCCGGCGAGTGCATGGAACGGCACGGCCTGCATATCGCCGAAGACCACTTCCTGGTCGAGCTGATCAACCCCCAGACGCTCGAACCGGTCGAACCCGGAGAAGCAGGAGAGCTGGTCATCACGACGCTCACCAAGGAAGCCTTCCCGGTCATCCGGTACCGGACCCGGGACCTGACCCGTCTCATCCCCGAACCCTGCGCCTGCGGCAGAACCATGAGAAGAATGGCGCGCGTCTTCGGCAGGACCGACGACATGCTGATCATCCGCGGGGTGAACGTGTTCCCGCAGCAGATCGAGACCGTGCTCTTCGAGATCGAGGGAGTGGCCCCGCACTACCAGATCGTCATCGACCGCAAGGGCGCCCTTGACGAGACCACGGTCAACGTTGAGGTATCGGAGTCGATCTTCTTCGATGAGATGAAGAAACAGAGCGAGCTTAAGGAAACGATCAAAAAACGCCTTGCCGGGGAACTCGGCATTTCCGTAGAGGTCAAGCTCGTGGAAAAAAAGACGTTGGAACGGTTCGAAGGAAAAGCGAAAAGAGTTATCGATAACAGAAAATTCTAAAGGAGAAGAGGCAACGAGCAGAGAGCAGGGTGCAGAGAGCATGGTGCAAGGAACTTAGTCCGTTCACTCTGCCCCTACTCTTTGCCCTATGCAAACATTATGAACATCATCGACTTCCACACCCACATTTTTCCCGACAAGATCGCCAAAGCCGCCATGGACGCCCTGTCGGCGGAGTCCGGCGACTACCGGCCGTGCACGGACGGGACGCTTCAGGGCCTGCTTGATTCCATGAAGCGTGCGAACATCTCCGCAAGCCTGGTTGCGAACATCGCCACGAAACCGAACCAGATGCGGCCCATTCTCGAATTCTGCAAGGAGATCAAGAGTGAGAGCATTCATCCGCTGATCTCCTTCCATCCCTCGAACGACACCTACGAGGTCGAGGACATGTTCGGAGAGGCGCATGTTGCCGGCATCCGGGGAGTTAAGCTGCACCCCATGTACCAGAATTTTTTTATCGATGACAAATACATGTACGGCTTTTATGAGTTGATGGCGAGCTTCGGGTTTTACGTCATGTTTCATACCGGTTACGATATGGCCTTCCCGGGAAACAAGCAGGCCGACGTGGAGCGGGTCGCGAAAGTGGCCAACTGGTTCAAGGACCTGACGATCATCTGCACCCATGTCGGCGGATGGAAGCAGTGGGACCGGATCCGTTGTCTCAGCACGTGCCGGAATGTGTATACGGAAACGTCGCTCACCCTGAGCGAACTCAGTGATGACGAATTCATCAAGGCCCTTTCCCACTTTGACGAGGACCGGATCCTCTTCGGGAGCGACAGCCCCTGGACGGACCAGAAAGAGATGCTTGAGCGGACGCTGCGGCTTAAGATATCGGACCGGCTGAAAGAGAAGATGCTCTTTGCGAATGCTGCCCTTCTCCTCGGTTTGAAAAAAGCCTAGGCAGTTTTTTGCAGGAAATGAATTAACTGTGTTATAATTAAGTTTGAATTCAAGGGCATACGGCGTTCTCAAGAAGATGATGTGGCGGATGAGATGGGGTCAATGGCCCGTAAAGTTGCGGTGGGTAAATCTTGAAAAAGATCCTCATTGAACGGGTCATTTTCATAAAAACTCGCTAGCACAATTCGGGAGGGAAACAATGCTGCAAAAAGTAATCATAACTGACGGCAGATCGGACCTGCGTAATATGCGCAGGACTTCTGCTGATTA
>JAJYKN010000170.1 GCA_021788515.1 Nitrospirota bacterium
CGTTACCGAGATCGCGCCTACTCCGCCCAGAGCAAGCATCGGGAAGGTGGTAAAATCGTCGCCGGAAAGCACGTCGAAGTCTTTGCCGCACAGCCGCAGGACTTCGCTTACCTGCTTCATGTCGCCTGTTGCCTCCTTGATGCCGACAATGTTCTTCTTTTCCCGAAGGCGCGCGACCGTCGAAGGGAGCATGTTGACGCTTGTTCGTCCCGGAACATTGTACAGGACGATCGGCATGTCCGTCGAATCGGCCACGTGCGCAAAATGCCGGTAGAGCCCTTCCTGCGTGGGCTTGTTGTAATAGGGGGTGATGAGCAAAACGCCGCTGGCGCCCGCCTTTTGCGCGAACTTCGTCAGCTCCAGCGTTTCCGAGGTCGAATTCGAGCCTGCGCCCGCAAGGACCGGGACCCGCTTGTTGACCGTTTTCACCGTAAATTCGACGACGCGGTGGTGCTCCTCGTGAGACAGTGTGGCGGATTCTCCGGTCGTGCCGCAGGGAACGATCACGTCCGTACCGTTCTTGATATGAAACTCTATAAGATCGCCGAGGGCTTTTTCGTCAATCTTCCCGTCCTTGAACGGCGTTACAATCGCAACCATTGAACCTTTAAACATGACAGCCTCCTTAAGACATCTTTCGTTGAGATGCGAGTCTCAAGTCACGGTCTCTGTCGCGCAAAGAACAAAACCGATAACGTGAAAGCAAAAGCTTGAGACCTGAAACCTGAGACTTGAAACTAAATAAACACCGTTCCCTCGCAGATCACCTCGGCGTTTCCTTCGAGGTAGATCCCGCTGAATTCCTCCGTTGTTCGCTCGAACGAAACCGTCAGCGTCTCTCCGCCCCGGGTGCGGACCTCGACAGGCGAAAAAACAGCGCCGAGCGCGCCGGCAATCAAAGCGCCGGCAACCGAGCCCGTGCCGCAGGCCAGGGTCTCGCCTTCCACCCCGCGCTCGTAGGTCCTGATGCGAAGCTTGCGCCTGCTGTCGATCTGGATGAAGTTCACATTCGTGCCCGCAGGCTTGAAAAGCTCATGATACCGCGTCGTTCTCCCTACGCGGTCAACATCTTCGTTCTCGATGTCCTTGGACAGGTAGACCAGGTGCGGCACGCCGGTGTCGATGTAATGGCCCATCCGGATCCCGCTGTCGAGCGGCACGGCGATGTTCATGCGGAGGCCCGCGGCACCGGTGAGCTGGACCTTGACCGAGCGGGGCTTTACCTGGGCATGGATGATCCCGGCAAGCGTCTCAAAGGCCATGTCCTTTTTGGCAATTTTTTTGATGAAGGCGAAACGCGCAGCGCACCGTGAACCATTGCCGCACATCCCGGCCTCGCTTCCGTCTGCATTGAAAAACCGCCACTTAAAATCGACCTTCTTCGAAGGAACGATAACGATCAGTCCATCGGCGCCCACCGAATAATGCCGGTGGCAGAGCGTTGTGGCAAGGTTTTTCAGGTTCTTCCCTTTCAGGATGTTCCTGCGGTTGTCGATCAGGATGAAGTCGTTGCCGCTGCCCTGCATTTTATAAAAAGGTATTTTTTTCATGGTCCGACCGGGTACCTCGTTCAGAATGTCTATCCGCAGTCTGAAATCCGAAATGTCTTTTACCCCGCCAGCCACCGCGGAATTTTCTCGCCCTTGATGAGATCGTTGTAGGTCTCGCGCTCGCGAATGACGAAATATTCGTTTCCCCGGACCATGACTTCGGCAACCCGCGGCCGGGAATTATAGTTTGACGACATGGAGAAGCCATAGGCCCCTCCGCTCATGACGGCCAGGAGTTCCCCGCGCTTGACCGCCGGCATGTCCCGCTCTTTGGCCAGGAAATCGCCGGACTCGCAGATCGGGCCGACCACGTCGACCAGATCATGCGGGTCCTGCGCCGCGGGCTCGACGATTGGCTTGATTTCATGGTACGCATCGTAGAGGCTTGGCCGGATAAGGTCGTTCATGCCTGCGTCAACGATCAGAAACTTTTTCTCTCCCGTTTCCTTGTGGTAGAGGACGCTTGTCACCAGGATGCCGGCGTTCCCGACAATAGCCCTGCCCGGTTCGAGCACCAGGGTGCAGCCGCAATTCTTGAGGAGCGGCTGGATCGCCGTTGCCAACTCCCGGGGGAGCGGCGGAGTTTCGTCCTTGTACGTAATGCCGAGCCCTCCGCCGATATCGATATATTTGATATTCATGCCTGCGGACTTAAGCTCCTTGACGAAGGCGACGACTTTTTCGAGCGCATCGACGAAGGGCTGGACCTCGGTGATCTGCGAGCCGATGTGGTGGTGCACACCGACGATCTCCACGTGGGAGAGGGACCTGGCCATCTGATAATACTCGAGCGCCTGTTCGATCGGGATGCCGAATTTGTTCTCCTTCAATCCGGTGGAAATGTAGGCATGCGTTTTAGGGTCGATGTTCGGGTTCACCCGGAGGGCGATCCGCGCCGTTGCCCGCATTTCTCCGGCTGCATCGTCGAGCGCGCGAAGCTCATCTCCCGATTCGACGTTGAACATGAGGATGCCGATTTTGAGCGCATACTCGATCTCGTCCCTGCGCTTGCCGACGCCTGCGTAGACGATCTTTTTCGGATCGATGCCCGCGCGGAGCGCGCGGAACAGCTCGCCGCCCGACACGATGTCCGCGCCCGCGCCTTCCCGGCCCAGCAGCCGGAGAATGGCGCTGTTCGAGTTGGACTTGAGCGCATAGCAAATGACGCGCGGGACGCCGGAGAAGGCGTTGTCGAATGCCTGGAAATGCATTGAGAGCGTGTTGCTGCTGTAAAGGTAAAAAGGCGTACCGATCCGTTGGGCCACGGTCTTTACCGGCACCCCCTCGCAGTAAAGTTCGCCGTTCTTATACTGGAAATCATGCATAGGCCGTCCCGCACCCGACTCCGGACAACCGGTCAAAAACCAAGGAACGCTCACCGGCCATGTTGTCCGCTTTTCGGCTTCTCCGTGGTAAATTTTCTTGCATTCAGCTTCTCGACAAAAACTTTCCGCTCCAAAGAATAGTCGCTCTCGTTTCCCGACTGGTCCACGGCGGTGACCACATAGTAATACGTCCTGCCGCTCCTAACCGTTTCATCGGAGAACGTCGTCTGCGCCAGCAGCTTGTCCGTCAAGCGTTCGTAATCCTTGCCGTGACGCAGCGAGCGGTAGACGTGATAGCCTGCGAGGTCCCGCTCCTTATTTTCGTTCCAGGTGAGGAACACTCGGCCCACCCCCGGAACGACCGTGAGTCCCGTGGGCCTGTTCGGAGGCGTCAGGTCGCGCGGAGCTGCGGAAACCTCGGCGGAATCCAGGCTCTCCTTCCAGGGAGGGGCCGGACTGTTCACGGAACGGACCACATAGTAATAGGTCCTGTTATTCAAAGCCGCCGTATCTTTATAGGCAGTCGCGGTGAGCGGCTCCTTGTTGAGCGGCATCTCGTCGGGCCAGCCTTGCTCCGTTCCCCGGTAGATGTTGTAGCCGACAAAGCCGCTGTAGCGGCTGCCGTCCTCCCAGGTGGTGACGGTCTGCCAGGTGATCAGATTATAACCATCTCCGCCCTGTGCTGCGACCCCTTGAGGGACTGCGGGACTGAGCAGCGGCATGACCCGCACTTCGTCGGACCAGGCGCTAACTCCGTTGCGCACGCTTACTGCCCTGATCCGATACTCGTACAAATAGCCGTAGGTTACCCCATGGTCGGTCCAGAAGACAATGTTGTTTCGAATGACCGCCGGCGCCGGGCTGGCCACCCGGATCTCAGTATACGGCTTGTACCGCGCCTTCCTGCGGTCCCGTTCGAGTTCTGCCCGGTAGACCCGGAACAGCAGGATATCGGCGGGCTTCAGGCTCACGCCTTCCACGTTTTTGTCCGGGATCGGCCACGACAAAAACGCGGCAGCGTCCCGCGTCTCGGCCTTGATATTTTTTACCGGCTCGGGCCGGGGGCTGGGAGGTATGAGCGGGTCGGTTTTCAATGCACAGGCGGCAAGTGCTGCGGGCACCAGCGCCAAACAGGCCGCGCGAAACCACCGGGCGCAGATCTTCATCGCATTTTTTTGAGCGTCTGCAGACGTTTTTTCAGGTTCACGGGGGCCGTACCGCCGTATGAGGTCCTTCTGCTTACCGACGATTTGACGGAGATGGCGTCGTAGACGTCGTTATTGATCTGTGGTGAGAGCTTCCGGTATTCAGCGAGCGTCATGTCGCCGAGGCCGCATCCCAGCTCAGTTGCGCGCAGCACCGCCCTCCCCACGATCTCATGGGCCCGGCGGAAGGGAACGTTTTTTCTGACCAGGTAATCGGCAAGGTCGGTGGCCGTGATGAAGCCGTCCTCCGCCGCCTTCTGCATCGCTTTTTTGTGGACCGTGACGTCCTTGAGCATCTCAGTCACCACGGAGAGTGCGAGCGAGACCGTATCAGCGGCGTCGAAAAGAGGCTCCTTGTCCTCCTGCATGTCGCGGTTATAGGCGAGCGGAAGTCCCTTCATAAGCGTCAAAAGCGAGACGAGGCTTCCGTAGACCCGGCCGGTCTTGCCCCGCGTGAGCTCGGCCACATCGGGGTTCTTCTTCTGCGGCATGATCGACGAGCCGGTCGTGAACGCATCGGACAGCGTGATGAAGCCGAACTCCGACGAGGACCAGATGACGAGCTCCTCGGACAGGCGCGAGAGGTGCATCATGATCAGGGCGCAGGCGGAGACGAATTCTATGGCGAAATCCCTGTCCGAAACGGCGTCCATGCTGTTCTCGCTCACGCTGCCGAAGCCCAGCTGCCTGGCCACGAACTTCCGGTCGATGGGGAGCACCGTACCGGCAAGCGCGCCGGCCCCGAGGGGCATCACGTTCACCCGGCGGAAGCAGTCCTCAAGC
>JAJYKN010000171.1 GCA_021788515.1 Nitrospirota bacterium
GGGAGTGGAAATCACGAGGAAACAGCCGGAATAGCCATGGCGCGGGCCTTCGTGAGCGTCGGATCGAACATCGACCCGGAGACGAACGTAAGAACCGCTCTTCTTCGCCTGAGCAAAGAGACGGACCTTCGGGCAATATCGACGATCTACCTGACCGAACCCCTCGGCCGGCAAGGGCAACCGCCCTTTTACAATTGCGTGATCGAGATTGAGACCTCGCTCCCGCCTGCGGAGCTGAAATTCGGGGTACTGCGAAACATTGAAGCCGGGCTTGGCCGGAGAAGAAGCGATGATAAATTCGCGCCCCGTGCCATCGACCTTGATCTCATCCTGTACAACGGTCTCGTGATGACGACGCCTGAGCTCACGCTGCCGGACCCGGAAATACTGGAGCGGCCGTTTCTTGCAATCACGCTCTCCGAAATCGCATCCGGACTTGTCCTGCCGGGATCGCAGAGCGGCATCGGGGAAGTGGCGGCGAAACTGTCCCGCACCGGCATGCAGCCGCTCAGGACCTACACGGACCGCATACGAAAGGAAATCCTTCCATGACCGAGAGCAACGAAAAAATCGAGAAGCTGGTAAGAGAACTGCTCGTCGAACTGGGCGAAGATCCGGAACGGGAGGGCCTGGTCAGCACGCCGAAACGCGTAGCCGCGGCCCTCAGGTATCTGACGTCAGGCTACCGATCCGATGTTGAAAAACTGATCAACCAGGCGTGCTTTGAGCAGGAAACGACCAGCATGGTCGTGGTGAAGGACATCGAGGTCTACAGCCTCTGCGAGCACCACATGCTGCCGTTCTACGGCCGCTGCCACATCGGGTACATCCCGCGGGGCCGCGTGTTCGGCATCAGCAAGCTGGCCCGCCTCGTGGACATGTACGCGAGGCGCCTCCAGATCCAGGAGCGGCTGACGGAGCAGATCGCCTACGCAATCAAGGACTCGATCAATGCCGACGGCGTCGGCGTCATGATCGAGGCCCGCCACCTCTGCATGATGATGCGCGGCGTGGAAAAGCAGAATTCCATGTTTGTAACGTCCTCGGTGCTCGGGGTTTTTCGCACCAATCCCCCGACCCGGGAAGAGTTTCTGTCGATCATCAACAGGCGCAGGCCGGACATGTAGGCTTCATTGTTCCGCTCCTTCAGCATCGAAGCAATCATTCTCTGTCTATGACGATGACGATATTTACCATCGGCCATTCCACGCATTCCATTGAAGATTTCATCGATACGCTCCGGGCGTATGACATTCAGCTCCTCGTTGACGTCCGAACGATACCGAAATCCCGCCATAATCCGCAATTCAACAGCGATGTCCTGGAGAAAAGCCTGGAAGCGTCCGGCATCGGCTATGTTCATCTGGCGGGGCTGGGAGGCCTGCGCCGCGCGAAAAAGGACTCGATGAACCAGGCCTGGAAAAACACATCGTTCCGGGGATTCGCGGATTACATGCAAACGGAGGAGTTTGAGGAAGGTATCGTAAAGCTGGTTGGGCTGGGAAAGGACCGGAAGACCGTGATCATGTGCGCAGAGGCCGTGCCCTGGCGATGCCACCGTTCGCTGATCGGTGATGCGCTCGTCGCGCGCGGGATCGAAGTCGCGGACATCATGAGCAGGCATTCACGAAAAAGCCATGCGCTCACACCCTGGGCTGAAGTGCAGGGGACAAAAGTCGTGTATCCGAAAAAAGAGGAGCAGCAGTGATCCCGCAGCAAAGCGCTACTTTTTCATTTTTTTCCTGTTCCTGAAGTCTTTTTCAATGACCCTTCGAATCGCATCCCGGGTGGCGGCATCAGCGATCTTGCCGACGTACTGTTCGATCGTTGCGCGCTCACGAGGGTCGAGCGGCGGCGGGTCCGGTTCATCAGGCACGTGCTCATGGTCGACGGCGATTTCACCCAATTTCAGCGTGATGTCCTTGATGGCTTCCCTGCCCAGGCTTTTGTTCAGTTTTGCGATGATTTCCGGTTTGAGGAGAGAAAGCTGCTGCATCCACGCGGGGCTGTCCACAACGAGCGCAAGCTTGTTTCCGCGGACCTGCTGGGGCTGCGCATGCCTGGCGATCATAGCGCCCACGGTCTGCTCCCAGTGTCCGAAGATGCGGTATTGGTGGAGACGGCCTTCGAAACCGCGGGCCTTCAGGAGCTTGTCAAGGGTCTGGGAAAGTCTGTCGAGCTTGCGTGCCATGGTGATGCATCATAGCATACCAAGAGTTCTTTTGACAACAGCGGATGACGCGGATATAATATAAAAATCCGCTGTTATTTAACGAAGTACGGGCCAAGGAGCGCATATGCCGGAATTACGGAAAGACCCCATCACCGGGCGGTGGGTCATCATATCGTCGGAGCGGGGCAAACGGCCGAGCGAATTTCACGATCAGCGGAGCAAGAAGCGGGCCGGGTTCTGCCCGTTTTGCGCAGGCAACGAACGCACCACGCCGAACGAGATCCTTGCCTACCGGGACAACGGCCAGCCCAACGGGCCGGGATGGCGGCTCCGGGTCGTGCCGAACAAATTTCCCGCGCTCCAGATCGAAGGCAGCCTGGGCAAGCAGGGCGAAGGCATCTTCGACAAGATGAACGGCATCGGCGCCCACGAGGTCATCATCGAAAGCCCGGAGCACAATGCAACACTCGCCACGCTCCCCCAGAGGGCCATGGAAGAAGTACTGACGGCATACCGGGACCGCATGGAGGACCTCAAAAAGGACACCCGGTTCCAGTATACGCTCATCTTCAAGAACGAAGGTCTTACGGCCGGCGCGACGCTGGAGCACACGCACTCGCAGCTCATCGCCCTGCCGATCGTGCCGATCCAGGTGCAGGAGGAAATCGACGGCGCCAAACGGCATTACGAGATTAAGGAACGCTGCATCTTCTGCGACATCATCCGGCAGGAGATGCAGACCGCGACGCGGGTCGTGCTCGAAACGCAGCTCTTTATCGCCCTGGCGCCCTATGCCCCGCGCTTCCCCTTCGAAACGTGGATCCTGCCCAAGCAGCACGTCTCCTGCTATTCCTGCTCCAGGGACAACGACTTCAAGGACCTCGCCGGCCTCCTGCAGAACGTCCTTCGCCGCCTCGACCGGGCGCTGTCGAACCCGCCCTACAATTATGTGGTCCACACGTCCCCGTTCCGCGACGAACAAAACGATTATTACCACTGGCACATCGAGCTCATGCCCAAGCTCACGAACGTGGCAGGCTTTGAATGGGGCTCGGGGTTCTACATCAATCCCACGCCGCCCGAGGACGCCGCGAAGTTCCTGCGGGAAATAAGATTATAAGCAGCGGATTTTTTCGCAGAGGACGCGGAGAACGCAGAGTTTCAAGCCACACCCAGGCAGTGCGGGAAGCCGGCAAGTCCGGAAGATTGAGGTATGTCCACGCTTCTCACGTTCCTCTTCTCGCAGTTCTCGGCGATCGTTGCGCTCTCTGCAATGAAAACTATGTATGAGTTCATCAAATTATGAAAATTTTGTTCGCGGCATCTGAGGCCGCCCCTTTTGCCAAAACGGGCGGCCTCGCCGATGTCGCGGGGAGCCTTCCACGCGCCATCGCGTCTCTCGGCCACGAGGTCTCCGTGGTCATGCCGCGCTACCGGCGGGTGGATGTCCGTGCGTTCAAGCTCAAGCACATCGCAAGCTTCACCGTCCCCCTGGGCACGTGGAAAGAGCACTGCGACGTGCTCAAAGGCGCGATGGACAGGAACGTCGCGGTCTATTTCATCAACAAGGACGTTTACTACGACCGTCCCGGGCTGTACGGCACGGCGCACGGCGATTACAGCGACAATGCGGAACGTTTTATTTTCTTTTCGCGCGCAATCCCGGAGCTCTGCAGCGCGCTGAACCTGCGGCCCGACATCATTCACTGCAATGACTGGCAGACCGGCCTCGTTCCGCTCTATATGAAAGAGCTCTACGGCAAAACGGAGACGTTAAAAAAAACCAAAACGGTCTTTACCGTGCACAACCTCGGATACCAGGGCCTGTTCTGGCATTGGGACATGCGCCTTACCGGCCTCGGCTGGGACGTGTTCACGCCCGAGGGCATCGAGTTCTGGGGCAAAATGAACCTGCTCAAGGCAGGCCTCGTTTCGGCGGACGTCATCACCACCGTCAGCAAAACCTACAGCCGGGAGATCCAGACGCCGGAGTACGGCAGCGGTCTTGAGGGCGTGCTCCTGAAGCGGTCCGCGGACCTCTACGGCATCGTAAACGGCATCGACTATGCGGCCTACGACCCGGCGCACGATCGCGCCATCGGCCAAAACTATACCGCTTTGCGGCTTGCAGGAAAGGCCGCATGCAAAAAGAAACTCCTTCGGCTCGTTCGCCTGACAGACTCGGGCAATCCGCTGATCGGCATGGTCACGCGACTCGTCGATCAAAAAGGGCTGGACATCCTGACCGAGGCGCTGCCGGAGATCATGTCGCTCGGCGTGGGGCTGGTCATACTCGGGACCGGCGACCCCGTCTATCACCGGCTCCTGACCGATGCCGCGGACCGCTACCCGGGACGGATGCGCGTAGTGCTGCAGTACGACGACGACCTCGCCAAGAACATTTACGCGGGATGCGACCTGTTTCTCATGCCGTCGCACTATGAGCCCTGCGGTCTGGGCCAGATGATCGCGCAACGATACGGGACCGTGCCCATCGTCCGGAGAACGGGCGGGCTTTCGGACACGGTTGCGGATTATAACCCAAGGACCGGGCGGGGCACCGGCTTTCTCTTTGACGACTATTCGGCCGAGGCGCTTACCGAATGCCTGCGTAATGCCCTGGAAGTCTACGGCAGCAGGGCGAAGTGGCGGCTCCTGATGCAGGCCGGG
>JAJYKN010000172.1 GCA_021788515.1 Nitrospirota bacterium
TACATAGATGAAGGCAAGGCGAAACGCGGTGAGATAGAACATAAAGAGAAACCACTGCTTTATGGTCCTGAGAAAGTGATAGAGAAATGAGTTGAAGCCTTTTAACGTCGGGGTTGACTGTACCATGTGCGGCCCTGCCTTATATGTCCAAGAGTCTGTATTTTACTACCCTTTGATCAGCCGGGCAAGCGCCGGGAAACTCACCAGGCCCCGGCACTGTTATTATTTTCGAGTCCTTGCCCGTCATCGTCTTTTGAGGACATTCCCTATCCGATCCAGGGCTGCTGCCAGAAGCGCCTCCGGCACCGTCAATGAAACGCGGAAATATCCCTCACCATGGGGCCCATAGGCCGTCCCCGGCGTCACCAGTACGCTGGCTTCCAGGAGCAGCTTTTCCGTAAATTCGAGGGAGGAGTAGCCGTGAGGCACCGGAAGCCAGAGATAAAAGGTCCCCTCTCCCGGCTTGGCCGTGATGCCCATCCCGGCAAAGGTTTTCAGCGCCTGGTCCCGCCGCTTGCAATAGCGGGCGAGAATGATTTCGATATCCTGATCTCCCTGGTCCATGGCCGCAACCGCGGCGAGTTGAATGGCGTTGAATACGCCCGACGCCACATTCTCCTTGAACTTGCACATGGCGGAAATTATTTCGCTTCCGCCGACAGCCATGCCGATCCGCCAGCCGGTCATATTGTAGGTCTTGCTCAGGGAATTGAGCTCCACGCTGATCTCCCTGGCTCCGGGGACCTGCAGCAGGCTCAGTTTCCGGTCCTTGTTGAAAACAAATTCGCTGTAGGGGTTGTCAACCACCAGAAGGATGTTCCGCTCTCGTGCCCAGGCGACCAAACGGGTGTAAAACAGCTCGTTGGCGCATGCCCCGGTGGGATTGTTCGGATAATTGAGAAAAAACGCTTTTGTTTTCCGGCACACGTCTTCCGGAATATCGTCGAAGACCGGCAGGAACCCGTTCGCCGCAAGCAGCGGCACCTCGAAGACCTCGGCGCCGGCCATGAGGGCATTGGCCCGGTAGGCCGGATACCCCGGGTCCGTAACCAGAACAATATCTCCGGGGTTCACGAGCGCCATCATGAAGTGATGAATGCCTTCCTTCACTCCGCTCAAGGCCAGGATCTCGTTCTCCGGGCGCAGCGAGACCCCGTGGCGCCTGTCATACCATCGTGCAACCGCCTGCCGGAAGACAAGCATGCCCTTATGCTCATCAGTCGGATATTGATGGTTAACGGGATCGAGCGCCACGGACCTGAGCGTTTCAACGATGTATGCGGGAGTCGGTTCCGCGGGATCCCCGATCGCAAGGGAAATGAGGTCTTTGCCGTCTGCTTCCGCCTGCCTGATCTTGTCGCGCAATTGCATGAACAAATAGGGGGGGAGTTGTTTCAACCGGTCTGCAAAATTTACCATTCAGTGCTGCCATTCCTTTCAAGAAAGAGTTTCCCCCATCCCCTCTCCATCCGCATCGGATGGACAGGGATCCGGACGGGTCCCCGAATCAGGCCTGTGCCCATGATCGCAGCACCTGGCCCAGCCGGCGGATGCTCTTTTCGGAAATCACCGGATATACGCAGACCTCCAGGATCGAGGCTTCCTTGGGTCCGCCCTGCCTCTTTGAGCCGCCTGCCTGTTCACGAAACGGTTCGAGCAGGGAACAATCGGACATGTCCGTGATCTTGGCATCGATGCCGTGCCTGAGCATATAGGAGCGCAGCTCGTTTCGCTGGGACGGGTCCACGGTCAACGGGTAGTACACGTAGATATGATCTCCCGTTTTTGTGGAGGGGATGCCGATCCCGGTTATTCCGTCCAGGCTCTCGGACAGGATCCGGGCGTTGCGCCGGGCGCCTTCGTTGAACGCGTCGATCCGGCCCAGTTGAAGCAGCCCGAGCTCGGCCTGCAGATTGGCCAGTTTGTGCACGCGCGGGTTGGACCCGGCGAAGGTGCCCAGCAGCTCGTTGCCCACTTCCGAATCCATGAGCGGCTGGCCGAGGAGAAGCTTGAGACGGAGCGCAGGATACACCGTTACACCGAAGACTTCCGGACGGGTCAGCAGCCAGAGCATCCAGATGAAGAAAGACTTTTTCAGGATTTTCCCTTTCCCGGGAATGGACGCCTTTGACAGCACTTCCTGCGCCCTGCGCGCGATATCTTCATTCGCCGTCGCAATGGCTCCCCCGCCGAAACAGGGCATGTTCTTGCCCTCGGCAAAGCTGAAAACGCCGATATCGCCGAACGTCCCCACGGACCGTCCGTCGACCCGCACGCCGCAGGCATGGGCGCAATCCTCCAGGAGGAGAAGCTTATGCTTTCGCGTCAGCTCTGAAATTTCCTGAATTGCGCAGGGTTGGCCGAAAAGGTGGGTCGCCAGGACCGCGCCGGTCCGTTCGTTGATCAACGGCTTGATGTGCTCGGGGCCCGAATTGAACGTTTTGGGATCCACATCGCAGAAGACCGGCTTGTATCCCAGCAGTTTGGCCACCATCGGCATGACGGGAAACGTGAACGAGGGGAAGATGATTTCTTTTCCTTTTTCCAGTCCCGATGACTCAAGAGCGAGCTGAAATGCCTCTCTCCCCGAGGCGGCCCCGAATACATAGGGCACGTTCAGCCATTCCGCGAAGCGCCGGGAAAAGGCATCGAGCGCCGGCCCTTCCTGCACCGTGCCGGCGGCTGCACAGCCGATCAGTCTTCTCAAGGCTCCCGGCGGAAGGTTTACGCACCGTCGAGGTATGCTTCCCATCAGCGCCATAGTGTGTTCTCCTTTTTGATCACATTATCTTCCGGATGCCGAGCAGGCTCTGGAGAATCTTTGGATTGTGCACATAAAATAATCCGTACCTCCACAGGTGGCGTAGTGCGAAGCCCGGCCGCAGGATGTACCGTTTATAGAAGCGCGATCGGAGCGCCACCAGGTCGTCGGCGGACACCGCGGCCAGGGAGAATAGCGGTTTTGCATAATGGTACATCTGCTCCGAATGGCCGCCGGCCAGCTGGTCCCGGTACATTTCCCAGGCGACTGATCCCGGATAGGGGGTATAAAAGTGGACCTGGATGCTGTCGGAGTTCAGTTCCTGGGCCAGCTTGATGGTCATTTCTATTTCTTCCCTCGTCTCCGTGGGATTGCCGATTACGTAGTAGGCATTCGTGCCGATGCCCAGTTCCCGGGTCCAGCTGAAGATCTGCCTGCAGAGGTGCAGCCAGTCCCGGCCCTCGGCATGCTTGCGCATTGCCTTGACGATTCTTTCGCTGCCCGACTCCACGCCGATGCCGAGCATGACGCAGTGGGCGCGCTTCATCAGAACAAGAAGGTCGTAGTTCAGCTCATCCACCCGGACCCTGGCCATCCACGGCATGGTCGATTTACGGGCAATCAGCTCTTCACAGAGAGCCTTCATGAATTTTCGATTGGCGGAAAAGCTGTCGTCCTGAAAGGAACAGACATTGACCCCGAGTTTGCCCAGGTGTTCCATTTCATCCGCCACGCTTGCCGTCGAGCGGCTGCGCAGCCGCTTCCCGGTGCTGACGCGCATGACCTCGCTGCAGAAGACGCAATTGTGCGGGCAGCCGCGCGTGGCGATCAGGTACCCCCAGACCACATGGCGAGGGACCTGTACCGGGAAGATGGATTGATACGCCTCCAGCTCATCGCGCGTGTACGAGGGAAAGGCCAGGACGTCGGGGTTTTCAACGATAAAGCGTTTGCCTTCGAAGAAAAGCTTTCGAAAATCTTCCTTCCAGCCGGACGTTGCCGGGTCTTCACGGCGAATCCGGTCGACAAGAGATAATACTTCCTCCTCCGGTTCGCCGAGCAAAATAGCGTCGTAATCATGAATGCGTTCCGTGGCTTTATCGAGGTGATGATAAAAACCCTGGCCGATCCCGATGACCACGGGCGGCTGCGGCTGCGCCTTCAGTCCGTTCACATACTGATCGGACACATCGATATCGAAGCTCGATGCCGACACGATGACGAGATCGGGCCGGATCTGCGCGGTATGGTCCAGCAGGCCGGAAACGCTCATCGGCCGGATCCAGCAATCAAGGAGATGGACCTCCAGGTCCTGGTGTTTGCGCAAGCCCGCCTCAATGCACTTCAGGGCATAGGGCGGGTCGAAAAATTGCGGGTGGTCCACGTTCTTGTCCACGGTGGAACTGACCCGTACCAGCAGAATGGAGCTACTGTTCATGGTATTTTCTCACTTTTGACCGTTGATGCGAAAGCCGTCGTCCGGCTGTCGCCGCTTGCAGGGCGGGTTCTCCAGGTGTGCAGCCCGATTTTTTCACGAACCAGCCAGACGATCATGCCAAGGAAGATATGCAGCCAATAATCAAGAAAGCGGTTTACCACGGTCAGGGCAATGGCAAGCGGTGATGCGATGCCGACCAGCCGCAGACAACTGAACAGCGTCAATTCCACCGCGCCGGCGCCGGACGGGGTCACGGGAAAGGCAGTGGCGATCACGGGGATCATCGTCAGAAAGACGGCCTCACTCGCATTGACGTTCACCTTGAATGCACGGACAAGCAGGAAGATCCAGATCGACTCCAGGGCCCAGATCACAAGGGTCAGGAACAGGATGCGGATCGTTTCTCCCCGGTTGGGCAGCATGCCTGTCTGAAACGCATTGATCCTTTGACGAATGCTTTCCGGCATCCAGGAAGGTGCGGCGTGCTTCAGCAGAAAAAAGAACACGATGATTGCCGATGCAATGACGGCGACGGCAAATGCGGCGATCAGCGCCCACGTCACCGATTCAGGGAATGAAGCGGCAAAGAGGACCCACGACGACGCCGCAGCAAGGAAAAGCACGACCCAGGAGTCCACCATG
>JAJYKN010000173.1 GCA_021788515.1 Nitrospirota bacterium
TCGGTATAGTAATTTTTTTCTTTTTTTGAAAAGTCCTGTTCCGCCATGAGTACGCCTCCTTGTAAGCAGGGCTCTAATCTAATCCATGCATGGAAAGAAATCAAGAAAAATAGAAATTGGATGATGTTTGCGGGATTCAAAAGTTAAAATCTACCGCTGAGACGCGGAGCCGCAGAGAAAAGAATATTTAAGAGCAGGTTTTCTCCGCGCCCTCTGCGACTCTGCGGTTACATCTGCCTTTTCACGAGTTCATCCTTTTTGCACCAGCGAAACGATCACTTTCATGATGAGCAGCACCCAGGGCGTGCCGTGCAGCACGAGGTCAAACCAGTCAATGGGCCTGACGAGCTGGCCTTTTGCCAGCATCTGGAGCTTTTCCCAGATGTGCGGCGGCGCGAAGGGCGCAAGCCCGAGCGTCAGGCAGACGAGAATGAGCATTCCCCAGGGCAGTTTCGCTATGAATTCCATGACCACACTTCTCCTTCAGTAGTATGAATTTTTCAAACGCATCACTATACCATGATCGAATGCCGGTTTGCAAAAAAAACTCCCGCGTCCCGGATGGCTTTGAAATAGACGCGGGGCGGCCAAAAGAAAACTCCTTTCCAATCCAGGGCTGTTTCGGTATACTGATGCACAGAAAAAGCATTCCCTTGAGGACGTTGCCATGCCTGCTCCATTCGACATCGATTCGATAACAGGACTCACGGAACACGCCGCTTCCGGCCGACTGAGGCAGGAGGGGTACAACGAACTGCCCTCGACGAAGCAGCGCAGCCTCTTCGCCATCGCCGTCGACGTCGTGCGCGAGCCCATGTTTCTGCTGCTCGTTGCCTGCGGGACCCTTTACCTTTTTCTCGGCGACCTGCAGGAAGCGATCATGCTGCTCGGTTTCGTGTTCGTCGTCGTCGGCATTACCCTGTACCAGGAACGGAAGACCGAGCGGGCGCTGGAGGCGCTCCGGGACCTGTCGAGCCCGCGCGCCCTCGTCATTCGCGACGGGAAACAGAAGCGCATTCCGGGACGGGAGGTCGTCCGCGGCGACGTGATCGTCCTGAACGAAGGGGACCGCGTGCCGGCCGACGCCGCGCTCCTGTCCTGCATCAACCTTTCGGTGGACGAATCTCTCCTGACCGGAGAAGCGCTGGCTGTCAGGAAAAAAGAAAACGCCGAGATAACGGCAATGGGCAAACCCGGAGGCGAGGATTTGCCCTACGTCTTTTCGGGCACCCTCGTCGTCAACGGCCAGGGGATCGCACAGGCGCTGGCAACGGGCGCGGCCACTGAAATCGGCAAGATCGGGAAAGCGCTCCAGAGCGTTCAAATCGAAGAAACGCCCCTCCAGAAAGAAACGGGAACGATCGTCAGGAAACTTGCCCTCCTCGGCGCCGGTTTCTGCGCTCTGGTCATCGTCGTCTACGGGCTGACGCGGGGGGACTGGCTGCAAGGTTTTCTTGCGGGCATTACGCTGGCCATGGCGCTCCTTCCGGAAGAATTCCCCGTGGTGCTGACCATTTTCCTGGCCGTGGGTGCGTGGCGCCTCTCGCAAAAGCGGGTGCTCACCCGGCGCGTTCCCGCGGTCGAGACCCTCGGCTCGGCCACGGTGCTGTGCGTAGACAAGACGGGTACGATAACGCAAAACCGCATGTCCGTCAGCAGGATGTACGCGCACGGCGAGTTTTTCGATATTGCCTCCGGCGCGGCGAAGAGCATTCCTGAACAATTTCACGAGATCGTCGAGTTCAGCATCCTTGCGAGCCAGAAGGACCCCTTTGACCCCATGGAAAAGGCGTTCCGGGAACTGGGCGACAACTTCCTCTCCCGGACGGAACATCTGCACGACGACTGGACCCTGGTCCACGAATACCCGCTTTCCACGAACCTCATGGCGCTCTCCCATGTCTGGAAGTCTCCGCGCGGCAGCGACTATGTGATCGCCGCAAAGGGCTCGCCCGAGGCGATCGCAGACCTGTGTCATCTGGATGAAGAAGAGCGCCGGGAGCTGACCGCGACGATTGAAAGCATGGCGCAGGACGGCCTGCGTATTCTCGGAGTTGCCAAATCCTATTTCACGATCACGGACCTGCCGGGAGAACAGCATGCATTCCCGTTCCAGTTCCTCGGCCTGGCGGGCCTCTCCGACCCGGTCCGGCCGGGCGTGGCCGGGGCGGTAAAGGAATGCCATGCCGCCGGCATCCGCGTGGCGATGATCACCGGCGACTATCCGGGGACTGCTGCGAACATCGCGGGACAGATCGGCCTCCTGCACCGGGACGATATCATCACCGGTCCGGAGCTGGACGCCATGGACAACGAAGAGCTTCAGGAACGCATCAGGACGGTCAACATCTTTGCCCGCGTCGTGCCGGAGCAAAAGCTCAGGATCGTGAACGCGCTCAAGGCCGTCGGCGAAGTCGTTGCCATGACCGGCGACGGCGTGAACGACGCCCCGGCGCTGAAGGCCGCGCACATCGGCATTGCCATGGGCGGCAGGGGCACGGACGTTGCTCGCGAGGCCTCGGCGCTCGTGCTGCTCGATGATGATTTCTCCTCCATTGTGCAGGCGGTCCGCATGGGCCGAAGGATCTTCGATAACCTGAGAAAGGCCATTGCCTACATCTTTGCCGTGCACGTCCCGATCGCCGGGCTGTCCCTCATTCCCGTATTGTTCAAGTGGCCGCTGGTGCTCTTGCCGATGCACATCGTGTTTCTCGAACTCATCATCGATCCTGCGTGCTCGGTGGTGTTCGAAGCCGAGCCCGAGGAGGCGGACGTGATGACCCGGCCTCCGCGAAGGCCCGATGCGCCGCTCTTCGGCAAACGGACCGTGGGAATCAGCCTGCTGCAGGGCCTGAGCGTGCTGGTGATCCTGCTGGGCGTCTTTGTCATAGCGCTTTCCCGGGGACAGGGCGAGGACGAGGCGCGGACGCTTACCTTCACGACGCTGATCTTTGCCAACCTGGGGCTTATCTTCGCGAACCGGTCGTGGTCCCGGACCATCGTGGACACGCTTCGTTCGCCGAATGTTGCGCTCTGGTGGGTGACGAGCGGGGCAATCCTGTTTCTGGGACTGGCGCTCTATGTGCCTTTTCTGCAGAAACTGTTTCGTTTTTCGCTGCTCCATCCGGTCGATGTGGTGATTTGCGTTGGCGGGGGAGCGGTCAGCATCCTGTGGTTCGAACTCTTAAAGCTGGCGAACCGGCGCAAAAGGGCGTTGGCCGGGTAAACGGTCGGGAAGGAATAGCCGATGTTTTTTACTCTTGCAAGAATTATACAGTCCCTGATCCTGCCGCCGTCGGGGCTTCTGATCCTCATGGCAATCGGATTTCTGATCGTCGGGAAGAAGCGCATCCTCGGCGTCCTGTGCATTGCTTCCGGTTTTATCCTCCTGTACGGGGTGTGCATCAATCCGGTGAGCACCGCCTTGATCAAACCGCTCGAAAGCGCTTATCCTCCGCTCAGAGACACGGAGAAGATCAACGCCAAAGCCATTGTCGTATTGGGTGGAGGGGTCAGGGACGTATCATGGATGGGGCTAGAGGCCCAGCCGGGATTTTATTCCCTTGAGCGGATGGTAAAGGGTGTGGAGCTTTACAGGAAAACGCATCTTCCGCTGATGTTTGTGGGCGGAAGCGGGGACCCGTCACAACCGGACCTCAAGGAAGCGATTGCGATGGCGCATACGGCGATGACCCTCGGCGTTCCTGGCCAAGACATCCGCATCGAGAACAACGCAAGAAACACCCTGGAAAGCGCCAGGGCGCTGAAACGCGTTCTTGCTGGAGATCCCCGCATCATTCTTGTGACCTCGGCCTATCACATGAAGAGGGCCGTGGCCTTCTTCAAAAAGCAGGGGTTTGATGTTATCCCCGCGCCCACGGGGTACTTCGAGGAGCGTCGGCCGCTTACAGGGTATTCGTTCATCCCGGGCATCGATAACTTGTATGCTTCCTCGGCCGCATTATCGGAATACCTGAGCTACAGGTGGTATGCCTTGCGCGGGGATTTGTGATCGTAAGAAACAGGTAACCACGGATGAACACGGATAAATACGGATTTTTGTTTTTGGTTTTAAACCGTGTTCATCTGTGGTTACAACAGCCGTTGTTAAGGTACTTGTACATGGAATGCGGGTATTCACGCCAGGCAGCTATCGCCTGATCGGGACAAGAGGAGGGCGTCCGGGGACCCCCGGCTGTTGCAGCTGGATGGAAGCGACGAACAACCAGTCGCTGTATTTGGTCTTCCCGAGAAAACTCTGGTACTCGTCGGGGAAATTCGCTTGTTTAAGCGGCGTCTTATCGCTCGGACTGTGGACGCCGATGATGTGCTTGCCCGTTTGGTCCATTACTTCCACGGCCACAAAATCCTCTCCGGTCACGGGGTCCTTGTATTTCCTGCGCAAATACCGCTTCCCCGCAAAGGACCGGGGGTCCTGGAGCAGGTCGTCGACGGTCCTCGGATACTGCGGTCTGCCGGGAATTGCGTAATAATAGAGCTCGATGGCCCGCCGGTACTGGTCTCCCCGAAACAGCAATTCTTCTTCCTTGTCGCGCGCCACGACCTGCTGCCAGTACTTTCCCGCTGCGCCCATACTGATCCCGATGATGACGAGGATCGCCAGAAGGCCGATGTAGGTGAAGCCGCGGGGATTGCACCCTGCACTCGCGCCATGCACTCGTGGTCGCGGGTGTAAACGGAATGCGGAATGCGGATTGCGGATTATCGAATGCTCTGAACGTTGAACGTTGAACGCTGAACCGCTCATTCGCTTTCCCCCCGGCCCCGTCATTCGATGAACGTCACCCGGTTGATCTCCTTGAAGGTCGTG
>JAJYKN010000174.1 GCA_021788515.1 Nitrospirota bacterium
GAAGCAGCTGGGCGCAAAAAAAATCGACGCCTTTGTTGCCGGTATTGGCACCGGCGGCACCATTACCGGCGTGGGTGAGGTCCTGAAGAAAAAATTCAAGAACATAAAAATATTTGCCGTCGAGCCCGCTGCTTCGCCGATCCTGTCCGGCGGCCAGCCCGGACCCCATACCATCCAGGGGATCGGCCCGAACTTCGTGCCCGCGATCTTGAATACGAAAATATACAATGAGGTCATCACGGTCGCGAACGAGGACGCCGCAGAGACCGCCCGGCGGCTTGCCCGCGAAGAGGGGCTGCTCGTCGGCATTTCGTCCGGCGCGGCCTGCTGGGCAGCGCTCCAGGTTGCGGCGAGGCTCGGAAAAGGCAAACGGGTCGTGACGGTTTTTCCCGATGTGGGCGAGCGGTACCTGACCACAGGGCTGTTCGATGTAAAGAGCGGCGCATGAAAGCGCTCGTAAGCCGCGTGCGGAACCTCCTGCTTCGTCCCGGGGCCGAGTGGCGGCTGATCAGGAATGAACCCTCCCGGAACGTTCTTTTCGGCTACGTCGGCATCCTCGCGGTGATCCCGCCCGCAGCCGCCCTCCTCGGGAGGGTCCTTTTTCACGGCAACATTCCGGACAGCGCCCTCTCCTCGTCCTTCGGTTACCTGGTGCTTACCAACGTGCTCTGGTATGCGATGTACGTCGTGAATGTCGTCGTCACCGGCGTGATTATTGCCGCAATCCTTGTAACCGTCGAATCGCGGTGGAGCGGTCTTACCGGATTGAAGCTGGCCGCCTATTCGTTCACCCCGCTCGTTGCCGCGGGGATCCTCGCGGTGATTCCGCATTTGGCCTGGTCGGTACCGCTGGCTATCGGCTACGGCGTCTATCTTCTATACCTCGGCATCAGGGCGCTCACGCCGGCAACGAGGACAGGGGCGATAGGATATACCGTTGCATCGTTTCTGGCCGCGGCTGTCATTGTGGGTGTTATGAACCTGTTCGAGTATTATTTCGAATCGCTTGTGGTGAGACAGCTTTTTCTCTAACTAAGTCTTCCGGAGAGTGGTGATCCGGCAGAATTATGTCATTCGACGGTATTTGGCCAGCGAGGAGATACATGAACCCCATCTATCTCGACTATAACGCAAGCACTCCCGTGGCTCCGCAGGTGTTGGACGAGTTCCTGCCCTATCTGAAAAACAAATTCGGCAACCCGTCGAGCAGCCACAGCTTCGGCGTCGCCTGCAGGGCCGGGATAGAGCAGGCCAGGGAACGGGTTGCAGGTTTGCTCGGGTGCGAGGAGTCGGAGATCATTTTCACGAGCGGCGCTACTGAGTCAAACAACATGGTGATCAAGGGAATCGCCAAGGCTTTTGGCAAGGGGAAACACTTTATTACCTCCCGGATCGAGCATCCCGCGGTCCTGGAACCGTGCCGGCATCTGGAGCGCTTCGGCTACTCCGTGACCTACCTTCCGGTGGACCGATTCGGCATGGTCGATCCCGCGGACCTGGAAAAGGCGATTACGCCTGATACGGCGCTCGTTTCTATCATGCACTCGAACAACGAGGTCGGGACGATCCAGGACATCAAGGAGCTTGCCCGGATTGCCTCATCCCGAGGCGTGCTGTTCCATACTGATGCGGCACAGAGCGTGGGCAAGGTGCGTGTCCAGGCTGAAGACCTCGGCGTTGATTTCCTGACCGTGGCGGGACATAAGTTCTATGCGCCGAAAGGGATCGGCGCGCTGTATATCAAAAACGGACGCAAACTCCTGCCGATGATGCACGGCGCGGGTCATGAACGGGGCTTACGTCCGGGCACGGAGAACGCAGCGTTCATCGTCGGCCTGGGCGCTGCGGCCATGCTCGCGGCGCCGATCGTGGATGACGAAGGCGCGCGGCAGCGGAAACTTGGTCAGCGGTTGTATGACGGTCTGAGAGACTCCGGACTGAAGGTGCACCTGAACGGCCATCCTGAGAAAAAACTGCCGAACACCTGGAACATCAGTTTTGCAGGTTTTACGGCTGCGGAAGTGATGGATGCTCTCGGCAGAGAAGTCGCGGTTTCTCCCGGCGCCGCGTGCCACGGCGACCTGGTCGAACCGTCGCATGTGCTGTCTGCGATGGGCGCGGAACCGTCGCTTGCGCGGGGCGCGATACGATTCAGCCTCGGCAGGGAGACGACGGAGAGAGAGATAGAAGCTGTGATTGAGCAACTCAGGAAAGGGCTGAAAAAATAATGTCCGGCGAAACCATACTCATAGTTGACGACGAAGAAAGCGTGCGCAAGAGCCTTGCCGATGTCATGAAGGACGAGGGCTACGAGGTCGTGACCGCGTCCTCGGGCAAGGAAGGGATCGATGTGCTTGCCGAGGCGCAGCCGTCGCTTGCATTGCTCGATATCGCCATGCCCGGGATGGACGGCATCGAGACGCTGCGCAGGATCAGGGAACTCCGGCCCGACCTTCCGGTCGTCATGGTCACGGGCCACGGGACCATCGAGACCGCGGTCAAGACCACGAAGATGGGGGCCTACGATTTCATCGTAAAGCCGCCCGAACTGCAGCACCTTACGCTCGTGGTGAAACACGGGATCGAGGAAACGCGGCTGCGCGAGGAAAATGCTTCGCTCAAGCTGAGCATCGAGCGGCGGTATGAGATCGTGGGTGAGAGCGATAACATAAAGACGCTCAAGCAGCAGATCGGCCTTGCCGGACCGACGAACGGCTGGGTGCTGATCCACGGCGAAAGCGGCACCGGGAAGGAGCTTGTTGCCCGCGCCATCCACCGTGCGAGCAGGCGCGCGAACGGGCCTTTTGTGGAGGTTAACTGCGCCGCGATCCCGCAGGAGCTTATCGAAAGCGAGCTTTTCGGCCACGAGCGGGGATCTTTTACAGGCGCGACGGGCATGAAGCGCGGGAAGTTCGAACTTGCCCACGGCGGGACCATCTTTCTCGACGAGATCGCCGATATGAGCCTTGCGACCCAGGCCAAAGTGCTGCGCGTGCTCGAAGGCCAGGAGTTCCAGCGGGTGGGAGGGGCCAAGACGCTGAAGGCCGACGTGCGTGTGATCGCGGCATCGAACAAACATCTCGTTGACGAGATCAAACGGGGCGCGTTTCGCGAAGACCTCTACTACCGCCTGAACGTCATTCCCCTCGACGTGCCGCCCCTTCGTGAGCGGCGTGACGACATCCCGCGCCTGGTGCGCCATTTTCTCCAGGAGTTTTCCGCCGAGTACGGCCAGAAGACGAAAACCATGGACGAGGATGCTCTTGCGCTTTTCGTCAGATATTCCTGGCCGGGAAACGTGCGGGAGCTCCGAAACATTATCGAGCGGCTGATGATCATGGTGCCCCGGCCCGTGCTCACGGTGAGCGACGTGCCGCCGCCCATCAGCAACCCGCCCTCAAAGGAGATTCTCCGGGAGGGGCCCGCGATTGCTCCTGTGCGGACCCACGCGGCGACATTGAAAGACGCCCGCGCAGAGTTTGAGCGTGAGTTTATCGCGTATAAGCTCAAGGAGTTCGGCGGCAACGTGAGCAGGACCGCCGACGCCATCGGCGTGGAGCGCAGCAACCTGCACCGTAAAATCAAGGCGCTGGGGATCGAAGCCGAAGACTGAAATACAGCTCGTGGCTCTTGGCTCATGGTTTGAATCATTTGCCATCAGCTATGAACTATGAGCAGGCGTTTTATCCGCGTCAATTCGTATTTATTCGTGGCATAACGTCGGTGCCCGATCACCATCGTATGATCACTACCAGCAATCTCACGAAATATTTCGGCGCCTTGGGCGCCGTACAGTCCGTCACCTTCAGCGTGGGCAGAGGCGAGGTTTTCGGCCTGCTTGGTCCCAACGGCGCGGGCAAGACCACGACGATCCGCATGCTGACCACGCTGCTTGCTCCTTCCTCGGGCTCCGCCTCGGTGGCCGGTTACGACGTTATCGCCGACCCGCTGGGCGTCAAGCGCTCCATCGGCGTGGTGCCGCAGACGCTGAACCTCGATATCGACCTCACCTGCGCTGAAAATCTCGAATATCACGGCAGGCTCCAGAAGATGCAGCGGGAAGATCGCGCTTCACGCATCGAAGAGCTGTTGCATTTTGTCGGCCTTTGGGAAAAAAAGGACATGCCGGTCGAACATCTTTCCGGCGGAATGCGCCGGAGGCTTTTGATCGCCCGGGGGCTCATGCACCGTCCGGCCGTTGTGTTCATGGACGAACCCACCGTGGGGCTTGACCCGCAGGCGCGGCGGATGATCTGGGGCCTGGTCGAATCACTCAAACGGAGCGGCATCACGATCCTGATCACGACTCACTATATAGAAGAGGCGGACGCGCTCTGCGACCGGGTGGCCATCATGCGGACGGGAAAGATCATCGCTCTCGATCGGCCTGTTGAACTCAAGAAGAGCGTGGGACAATTCGCCGTCGAATGTCTCGGACGCTATGATGTGCCGCGGCAGTTCTTCCCGGCGAGGGCAGAAGCGATCGAAGCGGGCCGTGATTTGTGCACCGATGTGGTGGTCCGTGACGTGACGCTTGAGGACGTGTTTATCAGCCTTACCGGGGAGAGGATAGAAGGATGAAAAAAAACAGGAAACAGAAGTCAGAAGACAGAAGTCAGAATAAGATTGGAATCTTTCTCCTGATTCCTGGCTCCTGTATTCTCACTTCCTTATGTAGACGATGCCTACTATGAATTTCTACCCCATATTCTGGAAAGAGATGCTGCTCATCCGCAAGAAGCCCTGGCGGTTCCTCGCGTCGGGCATGGTCATGCCGGTACTGTACTTTGTGACCTTTGGCTGGGGCCTCGGCCGCGGCATGAACGTGG
>JAJYKN010000175.1 GCA_021788515.1 Nitrospirota bacterium
TGAGTCAAAAAAGCCGGTCACCTGCTGCATCCTGCAGGGGCTCGGCTATACGCAGGAAGCCATGCATGCGCTTTTAAAGCTCGGCATTCCCGTCTACCCCTCTCCGGAACGGGCCGTGCGGGCGCTCTCTGCTCTGCGGAAGGCAACGAAAAATCGGGAAGGGTGCAAATAAGCTGCGGTCTGAAATCGAAGAACAGAGACGATAAAACTCGATCAAATCCGGAAGGGGAAAGGGGGAAGTGAAGGGCGAAAGGGAGAAGTAAGAAAAAAAAAGAGTTGTTGTTGATTTTCTCCCCCTTTCTCCCCCATTCCCCCTTTCTCCTCAAAAGGTTTTGCTTTTCTCTATACATTATGAAAACTCCCAAAGAGATTATAGACGGAGCATTAAAAGAGAACCGCACCACGCTCTTCGAGCACGAGGCCAAGGACCTCGTCCGTTCAGTCGGCGTCATCGTGCCGCGGTACGTGCTCGTCGATCCAGCAGATCCGAAGGCGGTCATTGCCGCGGGCGAGACGCTCGGTTTTCCCGTCGTGTTGAAGGCCGTGTCCCCCGATATCCTGCATAAGACCGACGTGGGCGCCGTGATGCTGAATATCACGACCGCCGCCGGTCTTGCGGCTTCCATCACGACGATGAAAAATATGATCAAAGCGCGCGCTCCCCAGGCAAAGATCCGGTGGTTTTTGATCGAGAAGATGATGCCGCAGGGCCTGGAGCTTCTGATCGGCGGTTTGCGTGACGGACAGTTCGGCCCGGCCGTGGCCTTCGGGCTCGGCGGCGTCTGGGTAGAAGCGTTGAAGGACGCCGTGTTCGGCATTCTCCCCTTGAACCATGAAGAGATGAAGGACATGATCTCGCAAACGAGGGCCGGCATGTTTTTGAAGGGTTTCCGCGGAAGCCCGGCGCTCGACGAGGAAGCGGTGCACCTGATCATCACCAACGTGTCGAAGCTTCTGGACGATCAGCCCGGGATCAAGGAAATCGATTTGAACCCCGTACGCATCTACGCGCGGGGCGCGGCCGCGCTGGACGTGCGCGTGGTCCTGGGATAACTTCGCAGTGCGGGCAACCTCCTTATCGTCATGAACGTTCACAACCCCGACGAGGGTAAAATTCAAGCAACGCGCAGACTATTCTTCCGTATGCTGCGAAATGCTGAAACGTGCGCGAAAGTGCAACGTTAAAGGACAAGACGCTCCCCGCTTTCTTTTCGTTTTTCTGCTAAACTTTTTACAAACCCTCGTGTCTCATTGTTATGCCGGGCCGCTTTACAAGCAAATTGTTCAACCAGGGAATCGGACGACTCTGATGAATCCGGCAAAGGGCGCCTGCAGCAGGAGCGCATGCCGCGCCGCACAGCAGTGGAACCATTGACACTACGGCCAAGGGCCACAAGGAGGAAACATGAAAAGAACGTTCATAGCAGCAGCTTTACTGTCCTTTGTCTTTGCAGTGCCGGCGTTCGCAGCCGAAAGCGGTCAGCCGCAGCAGGCCCCCCGCGCAACGTTCGAGGAGAGGCAAGCCAATATTCTTAAGATGCTCGACGAGCGGATCGCCAGCCTGCAAGAGGGGAAAGCATGCGTACAGGCTGCGAAAAGCGATACCGACCTGCGGGCCTGCAGGCAAAAACACATGTCCGAGATGAGAGAAAAGCGCGGCGGGATGCGGGGACGCGGCGGAATGATGGGCGGGCCGCAGGGACAATATTGAGCGCCAGGAGTACGATCGAAAGCAGGACAGCCAAAAGGCTGCCCTGCTTTTTTTTCATGCGCCTCCCCCGCGGATACGACCAGCAGCACGGCGCTTCAGGCCTCTTTGCGAAAGGCAGGGACGATAATCGCTTCTTAAGTCATCTAGCAGAAATGGCGGAATGATCCCGGAGTTTGATAGGCCTCCCCTCTCGGGGCACTCTCCACGTTAATAACTATATCGCAGCGCCGCTGAAAAAATATTGTCGGTTGTGCTCGTCCCGGTTATGTTCGTTTTGCTGACTTGCAGATCGTATTCACCGGCAACGGACCAGGACCTGGTCAGCGTCTGTTCGGCGCTTACATAAACAGTATTGGTCTTCATCTCGGCGCCCGATGGTTCATTGTACTCCTGGACCAGATAGCTGTAGCCGAGTGCCAAGAGCGTATTTTGGGTGAGCTCATAGCCCGCACCAGCGCCGAGCGTCGTTCCCGAGTAGCTGAATCCCGGGTTGTCGGCATGGTTTATCTCATACTCGACGAACTCGCGGAGCCAGAACTCGCGAGCGAGCTTTTCTTTAACACCAACGGTTCCTCCGTAGGAAGTGCTGTCCCGCTGGCTGTCGCCAAAGCGCTTGACCTTGCCGATGAGCGCCACGCGTCCCGATATGGTATCACCCAAGCTTGTATTAATACCTGCGCTCACGCCGCCGATCGTGGCATCGAGGTCCGTGTAGGTACCGTAGGACGTATGTTCGGCAAATCCCTTTGCGAATACTTCCGAGCTCTTTCCCAGAGACTCGTATTTCCCCGCTTCGGCGGACAAGGTTGCCGAGAAATCTCCCGGAGATTGCGTGCTTGATCCCGCGCCGGTGTACCTCCCGTTCCCGCCCCCCATGCTCCCGCCCATGGCCATCATGGTCGGGCTGACATTACCGCCCCGTCCTTGCGGCTGATCGGAAAGCAGGCCCACGACGTTGTCCTCGTACGTAAACCGGAGTTCGGCATCAAGGATCGTTCCGGCCCCGGCTTTCCCGGGAAAAAGGAAACAAGCGAGGACTGCGGATGCGAGGATAAGAGCCGCGCCTGCGCCGGAACGTGCGCGGCCTTTCATCTGACTATCATTCATAGCATCGCTCCAGTACCGTGGGATTTAAAATAAAACGAAGGACTATCTTCTTTGTTCCTGAATATACCACTCAGAAAGCATGAAAGACAGCCCTTCGTAAAAAAGTCTTTCTATCGTTGGTTCAGTTACCGGCCTTTACCGTGGGACATGCCCGATCCGCCGCCTGCCCCTTCGCGGCCCATGCCCTCGTGGCCCATATTACCCTGTTGTCCCTGATGACTTCCCATGCCCTGCTCTTTTCCGCCTTTCATTTCCCGGCTCGTTTCCCTGTTCATGGTCCTTACCTGGGAAACCGTGGGCCCGAGCTTGGCGCCGAGCTTCTTGGCGATCTCACCCCATCCCATCGTAGGCGGTCCCTGACGCAGGGTCATGACCTGCTGGATGTTTGCATCCGTCACGCCGCCGGCCATCTTTGAGGACAGCGAGAGAACGACGGCGATCTCGCCGTACCCGAGCTTCTTGTCCCTGAGACCCTGGACCTGGGCATCGGTCACGTTGAATTCCTTTTCGAGCCGTCCCATAACGACCTTTTCGCCCTGGTTGGTCTTTGCCGTTGCACTGATCTCTCCTGCCTGCTTATTGAGAGCTTTTTCTTCCTTGGTTTCCGCTGCCAATGCCGTACCCATCGTAATGAGCGACAACATGAGTGCGCTGAAAATTATATATCTGGACTGCTTTACCATAGTTCCCTCCTCATATCCGGTTTGACTGTTCAAAAAAAGGAGCACCCATCGGGATGCTCCCTATGGTCCTTCCTCTATCTCCTGGGCCCACTCATACCGCTGCCCGTGCCGCCGGAGCCGGTTCCGAGACGGTCGCGGTCCCTGTCGTGCAACTGGTCGCGATCATAATCACGGTCCCGCAGCCGGTCCGGATCATGGTCACCGGTCCCGTCCCGCAACCGGTCCTTGGTCTGCGTCCGGTCCTGCGTCATCGACGCATCGCCAGCCGCGTTCTCCGCCGGATCGCCTGCCTGGACCCAGGTCTCGTGCTGCTCATTGGTCCTCACCTGCTCCTGCACCTGCTCCCGCGACCTGATGGTCTTTCCCTTCTCTTCCGCCGTCGCAAGCGACGCAATCCCGAAAAACAGGACGCCTGCCGCGATCAGCATTGATAAGTATCTCGTAAACATGGCTGATCCCTCCTTTCGTGGTGTGCTGCGCGTGGTGTGCTGCCAGCCGTACCTGCCGTCTGCGGTCAAGAGGCCATGCCATCGCGGTCCCTCGGCCGAGGAGAGTACTCTTGCGCCGCTTCGCATGCTGACTGACCTTACGGCCGGAACGGCCTCCTGCCGGAATCTATCGTCTGGGCCCGCCCATGCTGCCCTTGCCTGATCCTGATCCCATGCCGCGGCCGCCGCCCATATCCTGCTGCTCCATGCCGCCGCGCCCGCCATCCATATTCCCCCGTTCCATGCCCAGGCCGGCATCCTCGGCGCTTTTTCCCCGCCGCATCTCTTCGGCGGTCCGTCTCACCATGCCGTCCAGGTCCCGCTCGGAATAGCCGCTAGCCACCGCATCCCGGACAATGCGCGTTGCCGTCTTTGCGGACATGCCGCTTCCGGCAAAATAGGCTGACGTGTTCACTGCGCTCGTAAAGAGCGGCATGGTTCCTTTCCTGTTCTGTACGGAAGCGCCCATGCCTCTGATATCGTCCGCGGACAGGGATTTCTCGAGCGCCCGGGCCGTTGCTTCGATCGCGTCCACCCGCTCCGCCTTGCCTCGCGGCTTTACGCCGTTGCGGATCAGCTCGTCAACCAGGGGTTGAGCGATTGCCAGCTTCTCCGCCAGTTGCCGGGAAGCGGCATCAATGCGGCCGGGAGGCACGCCTTTCGACAGGCCCTGTTCGATCCTGTCCAGGACAGGACCGGTAGGCAGCCCGGCTTTTTTCGCGGACAGGACCGTATCGATGAACCCGTTGATCGTCCCGGCGTCCGCGCCGCGCTTCACCGCCCGGGACACGATGATCTCAACGTCATCTCCGGG
>JAJYKN010000176.1 GCA_021788515.1 Nitrospirota bacterium
CCACGTAGAGGTTTGCAAGGTTGTTGTTCTCCGTCTCGACCTCCACATATCTGCTTGCAAAATCCTTGTTCTCCTCCTCCACCTGGCGGTACCGGTCCAGGAGTGCCCTGTTCTCTTCCTCCAGGAGACCGATCCGCTCTTCCAGGGCATTGGGCTGCGCGCTGCCGGCGCGGTCAACAGACCGGGTCCTTCCTTCGAGCTGGACGATCTTGTACCGGAGCTTCTCATTTTCCTTCAGCAGCTCCTGGGTGAATTCCTCGCCTTTTCGGAAGACCTGAAGAAAGTCCTCCACCTTTTTGGAAATCGTCCCTGCCTCCGTCGTATCCATGGGCCCTCCTTGGTGAAACTATGGAATCAATCGAACCGTCGCTCCCTTTCCGCAGCGCCGTACATCATGGTGAAATGTCCGCCCCCCATGACAGCAGGCGGGTATCCAGGGTTGCTGACCGGATCGCAGTTATCATTCCCTGCATACCATATCGGCCAGGATCACGCGAGGCTGGAGGCGCTTGAGCAGGACCTCGCCCGTATGGGTATTGAAAAATATTTTTCGGCCGGCCGCGCCTCCCACATCGAGCGAAAGGATGCTGAGGCCTTCTTTCTCGAGCGTTTGTAGTGCCATCTCGGTGTTCCGCTTCCCGATGAAGCTCCCGCCCCTTCCGACCAGCCCTTCGCCGAGCGTGTCCGCGCCGCCGAACATCTTGGTCTCGATCTCGTGAACCGCCACTCCCTGCTGTTTGAATCGCTTCGTCATCAACTGTATGGCGCAATCTACATACTTGCCCGGCTCCGGGCAGTCGCCGCCGCACTGTTTCTTTTTCTGGCATTCCGGCAGAAAGCCGTGGCAGATCGCCCCAAGGCCCAGGCGGCGGTTAAACATGGTCACCGCAAGGCAGGAACCGAGCACGGTAAAGACGCTTGCCGATTGCGCGGAAAAGTGGATCTCCCCGGACTTAAGGTAGATCACCGGAAGTGTATTCTCTGATGTGTTCATCCTTTTTTCTCTATTCCGCTGCTGTCGCGCGGTCCCGTGACGGCATGGTCCTTTCCAGCAGTCGTATCCCGTCGCATAACCGGGCGTGTTCAGCAACTCATGCCGGCTTCGTCATGTTCCGCGATCGCTGTCAGCCACGGCAGGTCGAGGACGAGGGCAACCGTGCCGTCGCCCAGGATGGTCGCCCCGGAGATCCCTTCCGCCTTTTTGTAGAAGCTGCCGAGGTTTTTGATCACGGTCTGGTGGTCTCCCACAACGCGGTCCACAACGAACCCGATGCGGCTGTTCGCTACCCGGGCGATGACAACCTGTTCGATGAAGGGCGGAGTCCCGTTGATGGCGAACTGCTCCCGCAGTCGTACGTAGGGAACAACGTGGTCCCGCACATTCAGCAGGTTCCTGCCGCCATTGCCGAACGCAGTATCGCGGTTCAGCTCCACGCACTCTTCGACCAGCGACAGCGGGAAAATATAATGCTCGTTGTCGATCTTCGTCAGGAACCCGTCGATGATCGCGAGGGTAAGCGGCAGCTTGAGCGTGATCGTCGTGCCCGCTCCCTTCCGGCTTCCGATTTCGATCGTGCCCCGCAGACCGTCGATCGTTCGTTTCACGATATCCAGCCCGACCCCCCTGCCCGACACATTCGTCACCTCTTTTGCCGTGGAAAAGCCAGCCGTAAAAACGAGCCCTTCTATCTCACTGTCCGAGAGTTCCTCGCCGGCGGCGATGAGGCCGCGCTCCTCGGCCCTGGCGCGGATGGCGTCCCGGTCCATGCCGGCTCCGTCATCGCTGATCTTGATCTCCACAAAGGCGCCGGCGTGGACGGCCGACAGGGAGATCGTCCCCCCGCGCGGCTTCCCTGCGGATTCCCGGACGTCAGGACGCTCAATCCCGTGATCGATACTGTTGCGGACGAGATGGACCAGCGGTTCGCCCAGCCGCTCGATGACCGTTTTGTCCAGTTCGGTCTCTGCGCCGTCAGTCACGAGCACAACCTCTTTCCCCAGCTCATGACTGAGGTCCCTCACGAGGCGCTTAAACCTGCTGAACGTCGATCCGATGGGCAGCATGCGGATGCTCATGGCGCGGTCGCGAAGGCTTCCGGTGAGCCGCTCGAGTTCTTCGGCGATGGCAAGGAACTGCGGGATGCCCTGGGAAAGGGCGGTCTGACTGAGCCGCGCCTGGACCGTGACGAGCTCGCCGACGAGAGCCACGAGGTCGTCAAGCTTTCCCGTTGCGACCCGTATGCTTGCTTCTGCCTCCGGGGCCTGACTCACCGGCCCATGGTGCGCCCCGAGGCGATTGTCTGCGGCCTGACCATCGTCCCTCTTGGAGCGAATCCTGTTGAATGATGCGATGATGTCGCGGCCGGCGGTCGCGTCCGCCTTCCCACCCCGGTAATAGACGTCGAACATCGCCTTGATCCGATCGCGGGCAGCGAGGGTCAGGTCGATGATGTCCTGGTTGACGGCAATGGTCCCCTTCCGCACCAGGTCGAAAAACGTTTCGATCTCATGGGCGAACGCCTCGACGTCGCTCATGCCGCATGCTGCGCCGGAGCCCTTGATCGTATGCAGCGCCCTGAAAGCCCGGCCGATCTGTCCATCGTCTCCGGGAGATTTCTCGATTTCAAGCATGGCGCTCTCAAGCTCGACAATGAGTTCGTAGGCCTCTTCCCGGAAATACTCGCGCAGCCGCAGGGCCATACGCTCCGGTGATTCGTCCTCAAAATTTTCTCGTGGCTCTCCCATCGTCCCTCTCCTTCACTTGTCAAGTTTGCCCGCTCGCAGAGCCTGAACAAAGTCATGCACCAGCCGACCGTCGAACTGGCTCCCCGAACAGGCGATAAGTTCGGCTGTCGCCGCGGCCTGATCTGACGCAGAGCGGTATGGTCTGTTGGACAGAATTGAATCGTAGGCGTCGGCGACAGCGATGATCCGTGCGGACAAGGGAATGTCTTCCCCAGACAGTCCGGCAGGATAGCCGCTGCCGTCGTAGTTTTCGTGGTGGTGCAGAATGGCCGGCAGAAGGGCTTCAAACTGTTTCAGCGGGCTGAGGATGTCAACCCCTTTTTGCGCGTGGCTCCTGATAATGCTCCTTTCTTCATCGCTCAGATGTCCTTTTTTCGACAGGATTGCATCGCTGATGCCGATCTTGCCGATATCGTGGAGCAGCGCTGCCGCCCCGATATTTTCAATGCTGAGCTCGTCGAGGCCCAACCTCATGGCGATCAAGCGGCAATGGTCGCTGACCCGCTTGCTGTGGCCATAGGTCCAGGGATCTTTCGTTTCCACTGCCCGTGAAAGGGATACGAGGACGGAAAAATACGTGCGCTCGAGCTCCTCGGTTTTCGCCTTGATCTTCAGCTCAAGGCCGGCCATCACTTCCTGTCTCTGCTGTTCCAGCGCCTTCTTCCGGCGCACGTAATCGATCGATCTGAGCATCTCTTCGATCCGAAAAGGTTTGCGGATGAAGTCGACCGCCCCTGTTTTGAGCGATTCGACGGCCAGATCAATATCCGGATTGCCCGTCATGATCACGAAATCCAGGCCGGGGTCCAGCTTCGCCATCTGCTGCATGAGATCGATACCTCTCATCGGGCCAAGGAAATTGTCGACGAACGCTATCTGAAAGGTGTCCTCGCGTGCGCACCGCATCGCCTCGTCGGGTCCCGGCGCCGTTTTGACGTAGCAGCCCATATCCTGGAGCGCCATGGACAGCGTCTCCAACAGTCGTACTTCATCGTCAACCAAAAGTATTCTCGCATCCAAGGCCATAGATTTCCTCAACGATTGTGCAGGGGAAGAACGTGTCGTGAACGCTGGAGTAATAGCAAGGGCAATGCCAGGAACTAACCATTTGATTGTACACAGAAGTGCTGCGGGAAAGCAGGTGAACCGGGGACAGGTTGTACTACCTCAGGGACAGGTTGTCACGAAGATGCTGCGGTATAAACGGGGAGCGTGATCGTAAAAGTTGCGCCGTGGCCCTGCTCCGACGCAACTTGAATGGAGCCGTGGTGACTGGCGATGATCTTCTGCGCAATGGGAAGCCCCAGGCCGGTGCCGCCTGTTGCGGCCTTCGTCGTAAAAAACGGTGAGAATATCTTTGCGAGTTTTTCGCGGGAAATCCCCGGACCGGTATCGCTGATCTTGATGTATGCGTTGTCCGCCTGGGCCCCCGTTTCGATCGTGAGCGTACCTTTATTTTCCATCGCATCGAGGGCATTGACGACAAGGGCCACGATGACCTGTCTGAATTCTCCCTCGTTGCAGCGGATGAGCGGCCGGCCCTGATACACTTTTTCGACCTCCACCTGCTTGAGCCTCCCCTGATAGCCGATGAGCTTGAGCGCGCTGTCGATCACCGGATGCACATCGACCGAACTCCGGTCGACCGATGTTCTTCGGGCAAAGGAGAGCATGTTGCCCGTAATTTCACGGCAGCGGAGAATCTCGTCGTCGACGATCTGAAGATACTTCTTGAAGATCGTCTGATCATACTGGCCCCTGTCCACCCGCATGAGCAGCGCTTCGGCGGAGATCATGACCGACTCCAGCGGGTTGTTGATCTCATGGGCGATCCCTGATGCCATCTGCCCCAGGGAGGCGAGACGTTCTTTCATGATCAATTGCAGCTCATTTTCTTTCCGGTCGGTTATGTCTCTCGCGATGTGGATCGACCCGATGATATCGCCTTGGGGGGAAGAATAGGGGAACGTGGACACGTTGAATATTCGTTGGGTTTTCGCGTCAACGCCCTCTTCAAGGAAAGGCTTGGCAACATCCCCGGTACGT
>JAJYKN010000177.1 GCA_021788515.1 Nitrospirota bacterium
GACAGCTGTTCGCTCAGGGCTATCCGCACATCGGCTTTCCTGGAAAGGTCCTGGAGCCACTGGTCCACCGCCCGGCTTGTTGCCTTGGGATCAGCTCCGCGCGGCGCCACCTTTTCCGAGATCAGCCGGTTGATTAGAAGGCGTCGTTCCAGAGCCTTTTCATACCCCGTGCCGTACATCGATTTCATCGCTTGTTGAAAAGCGGCCTCATCAAGACCTGAGGCCTCACGCGCCGAAGCGTTTGCAGCGGCCAAATCTTCCTTCGTGATCCGGATCCCCGCTTTGCGCGCCTCCTGGAGCATCAGCCGCTCGGAGATAAGCTCGTTCAAAGCCTGGTACCGGAGATGGTGGGCGGAGGCGTCCCTGTTCATCCCCTGTAAGCGCGCAACCGCAGCATCGAGTTCGGACCGTCTGATCTCCTCCCCGTTCACCACAGCCGCGACTCCGTCCGGCAGGTTGAACTTATGGTAGCCGATAAAAGCGGCGATTGCGATGATCGGCACGAACAACAGCGCGATAAAATACACCCTCCGTTGTTTCGAGACGAGTTCCGGCCGTCGTTTCTCGATCAGTTGCCCGCACCCGGAGCAGAAAATCGCATCGTCATCGTTTGTTTTTTTGCATTCAGGGCAGTTCATGGAACCTCCGTCGTTTGCCGCACTCAATGAAACGGACAGGGAATAGCTATGGTTTATTTTGCAATCCTGCTGCCAGAGTTGCACTGTGTGAGAAATCAAAGAGATGACAAGAGAGCCGGGGATCAGGTTGTGGCATTTGATACAGCGGGACCATGAAAAAAAGCACAAATGGATAAGGGGGCGTACCGACTCCCGGAAGCCGGTACGGACCGGACAAGCACTCGTTGCGGGAAGGGTCGATGCAGGCCGATTTGCGCCTAGTCGACCTTGATCTCTTTGTTGCTTTTTCTGACCGCGTTGATGATATCGTCGGTACGCGGACAGGCCGGTGACGCAGAGGGCGTCTTGAGGCCGTCGAAGTACGCGACTTTCCCCAGGTCATAGCAGTCAAGGATATCGAGGCATTCCTTGTCCTTGATCGGCCCGTAGGAAAGGCTGTAAATAACGCCGTCCTAAAAAAAGAACCGGATCAGGTTCTCGCTTGCCTCGGCAACGGACACAAAGAGCGCGCCGGTCTTTTTTCCGGCAAGGTATCCCTGCAGCACGTCTGCAAACAGTTTTTTTGTAGCCATATACCCACCCCCTAAAAAGAGCTGAGCTTAGTTTTCCGACGCTGCGCCGCCGGCTTACGGCGTTTTAATCCTTTTCCACGGGCGTACCATGCCCTTCGTGCGTTTCTCATGAACAAAAAGTACGCCATGGTCCGGCAGCCGGGGACGACGCCGAAGACATGGCTGTCCGGACTGTTGCCAAAGCAACAAAGGTCTGTTTGTCAGCATTTACGTGAAGAAATCCGAATTGTTCCAGAAGGTGTGCCGCAACAACGGCAACAATGAGCGCCAGGACATGGGCGCAAAGAAGGGTGTATTCTTTTATAGAAAAGGCATTTCTGCAGGCCCTCTTCAGGCAAAACCTGCCGCACTGCAGCGCGAACCCGAAACCGGCCCCCACAACGAGGCCCGGGAGAATGACCGGCGTGTTCATAGGCCCTCCCCGGCAAACAAGTTGCTATGGATCGTGTTCCCATGGCCGGCAACCCCGCCCCCCGGGACTGCCGACTGCTACCCCGTTACCAGCAGAAGACCTTGTCAAAGGAGAACACGTCCGCCACGAGCTTGTCGTAGGACGCTCCGCCCTTGTACAGCTCGATCGTTTTTACTTCATTGCCCGAGGACTGAAGCTCGATGATTTTCTTCGTGCTCGCATCGGGCGCTTTTTTCAGGATATGCAAAGTCTTCACGGTCTGCGTTCCTCCATCATCTTAGTAGGGCACCACGACATCATACTCCAGAAGCTTCTTCGCCATCTCTTCCAGGGTGATTGCCGTGTAGCCGTTTTCCGGATTGTTGGAATACATCTTGAGTTCGAGTTCGGTGACAAGCTCGAGCGGCGCCGCGACCTCGGCGTTGCTCTTGTCCAGCTTCTTGTCAAGGACAAAGACCTCGATGGTGTCGTCCGCAAGCGTGAGGCCGCCCGCAACGCGGAGCGCCTCGCCAGGCCGGTCTCTTACGATAACCGCTATTTTCTTGGTATCTCCCATTCGTTCTGCTCCCTTGTGATCAAGATTGTGTTAGAACACCAGCACGCGCGTGCTGTCGTGCAGCATCCCTGCGTTGTTGTACTGGCTGCCGTACGAAATGCCTGTCGTCTTATCGTGGATGCCCGCCCGCTCGCAGCTGTGATCGCAGCAGGAAAACTCCACCCCGTCCACCTTTAACAGCTCGATGAACTTCGGGTCCCTGGTGAAGCGCACCCCTTCATCGGTCATGAAGAGCGTCACTGCTTTCCCCGCCGCACGGGCCGCCTTCACGACGCCTGCGATATGGTCCAGGTTTTCGTACTTCGTTACCATTATGCCCAGCATTTCTGTTGCCATGGTTTCACCTCCTTGCAAGTATGTTTGCCCTATCCCTGCCAATGTACTTGGCCCATTGTACCATCTTTTTTTTATCGCGAACAACCGCTTTATTGCTTTATGCGCAGAAAAGAAAGGCCGGGCGGAAACCTCCGCCCGGCCTTAAGACACCGTAATCGATTATACGTCGAGATCCCGCATCGGCCTGATCAGCAGGAAGTAGACCATGGTCCAGTTGCCGAGAATGATGAAGATGTTGGCAACCCAGCTCGACACGGCCAGGGTGGAAACTCCCGTGAGGCTGTGACCGATGTTGCAGCCGCCTCCCATCTGCGCGCCGACCCCCATGATAAAACCGCCCAGGAGCACCTTGAAGAGCTCATCCGCAGGCGGCACCTTCATCTTCACTTCCTTCAGGAGTTTGCCGCTGATGAATGCGCCAATGGGCACTGCCACTACGTACAGCGAGCTCCAGGAAAAGATCATCCCTAGGATGCTCCGGGATTCGAGCGGGTTGACGGCCCCGGGATCATTCTGATAATTCCCGAAAAGCACGGCCAGGAAGAACTCCCTTACCGGCCCGGTGAATGAAAGGCCGCGTGCCTTGCCGCCGTAGTACTCCGAGGCCCAAAATGCCGCCACGGCAACGAGGCCGGCAAGGAACCCGGCCAGGGACCACGAATATCCCTTCTTCGCCTTGACAAAGGGCTTGCCCTTGAATATGAACGTCAGGAGCACCGCGGAAATCACGGCTATGAGTATCCACTTATTGATGCCCGTAATATTATACAGGGTCGGGATCGTGTCATCACCCTTCCAAACAATGCGTTCCGGTGCGATCATCCAATCATAAATCGGTTTCAGGAAGCCGAACTTGGTCATCGCAATGCCGAAGAAGAACCCGAACACGGCGAAGACATACGCCAGGTTTCCTTCCCCCACGCGGTACAGGATGCCGCTTCCGCACCCGCCGGCCAGTACGATGCCCATGCCGAAGATGTACCCCCCGATGATATTGGACCAGGGCACGAAAGCCTGACGGTAGAGCGTACCGGTGACGAAGACGCCTTGTTCAAAATGGCCCAGCCAGTGCATATCCTCAAGCAAGTTCGCGCCGATCATGGTGACCACGACGGCAAGCAGGTATGCCCGGAACATGGTGTAGTCCTGGAAAAGCACTTCCCGGAACGCGGAATTCACGCAGAACCGGCCGCGCTGCAGAACGAAGCCGAATGCTGCGCCGATGAGTATGCCGGTCGCAGCAAATGCCAATGTAGAAACCATTCTTCCCCCCTTTTAGATTTGCTCCCCATTTGGTTTCTTCTTCATCACTGTTGCTAAACCCCACCCCTGGAGTTAGGACTTCTTGATGTAGAGTTCCCAGTAGCCTTTGTCGTCGAGCTTCACGGCTTCGAAACCATAGCCCTGTTTTTCAGCATAGCGAGGAATGCTGTCCTCCGCCGATGCCGGAGCATCGCAGAGCACTTTGATGGTCTGGCCGCTCGCAAGTTTCTCGAGCGCCTTCTTGGTCAGGAGCAGCGGATAAGGACACACCCTGCCGAGGGTATCCAACGTCTGATCTGGTGTTGCGGTTTTAACTGACATGTTCTTCCTCCTTTAAGGTAGTGCGGATAGTCGGGCCATTCACAACAAAACGTCCCGTTGACAAAATCGTGATGAGTAATATGTTCCGGTTAGAATGCAAGAACCTCTCAGTCATCCCCCCTCATGGTTCATTTCGGAACACGATCGAGCGAAAAACGCTGTGAGTTCTGACAGAATGGATGTAGTAACTTATCAAAAACAAGGTTTTCTGTCAATACTCGTTTTTCGGATTTCAAACATTAGCAACAGGTTAACTGTGTATTTAGAATTATTATAGGGTCTGCGGGTCCGCTTATACGAGAGAAAGGATCGTAAGGCAGATTATTGCCAGCAGCAAGCCGAAACCCGTTGCTGCGGCGACCTTGCGCTGCCGGAGCGCAGTTTTTCTTCCGCCGTCCAGAAAGGGCGCCAGGAGCAGGATGCTGAACGCAAGACCGGGCAGTAAAACGGCGCCCACAAACGTCCATCGGCCGGGGAAATACTTGGTAAGCTGGTACAGGAAGAGAAAATACCATTCAGGACGGGGGCTGTACTGTGCGGAAAAATCGATTTCCCTGCCCACGGCAGGAGGAAACAGGACGGCGAGCAGCAGGACCACCTCGACGGTAAACAGCGCAACGAGGGCGATCTCGAAGAGATAGCGGGGGAAGAAAATATTTTCGTCTTTTCTGGCCATTCTTGTTAAC
>JAJYKN010000178.1 GCA_021788515.1 Nitrospirota bacterium
CTGGTCATGAAAGTACGCGAGATGGTGAGCGAAGTGCTGCTCTCCGAACGCGAAGTCCATGGGCTCGAGCGCAAGTCGGGCATGACCATCGTCGAGCTTAAGGACATTTTCAAGAAGATGCGGCTGGGAGAGCGCGAGCTCAAGAACGCCGCACGCAGGCTCGAGATGAAGCAGGAAACGCTGCTTGCCATGGAAAAAAACTACCGCAACGCGGTCAAGCGGGCGAAGAAGATCGAAGAGGACTGCGGGGTCTCGGCTGATGAACTGAAAAAGGTGCTCCGGGCCTACGAGCGGGCGGAGGAGCGCGCCAAGTACGCAAAGAGCGAACTGGTGGAAGCGAACCTCCGGCTGGTCGTTTCCATCGCGAAAAAGTACACGAACCGCGGGCTTCAGTTCCTCGACCTCATCCAGGAGGGGAACATCGGCCTCATGAAGGCTGTGGACAAGTTCGAGTGGCAGCGCGGGTATAAATTCAGCACCTATGCCACCTGGTGGATCCGGCAGGCGATCACCCGGGCAATCGCGGACCAGGCGCGCACGATCCGCATCCCGGTGCATATGATCGAGACGATGAACAAGCTCATCCGCACGTCGCGCGGCCTTGTGCAGGACCTGGGCCGCGAACCCACAACCGAAGAAGTCGCCGCGTCCATGAAGCTGCCCGTGGAGAAGGTCCGTAAGATCATGAAGATCGCGAAAGAGCCGATCTCGCTCGAAACCCCCATCGGCGAGGAAGAGGACAGCCATCTGGGGGATTTTATCGAGGACAAAAAAGTGGCCTCGCCGCTCGAGTCCGCCATCCGCAAGAACCTCCACCAGCAGGTCCGGCGGGTGCTGAATACGCTCACCGAACGCGAGGAAAAGGTGCTCCGCTGGCGCTTCGGCATCGGCGAACAGACGGACCACACGCTCGAAGAAGTGGGACAGGAATTCGACGTCACCCGCGAGCGCATCCGACAGATCGAGGCCAAGGCCCTGCGGAAACTGCGCCACCCCAGCAGGAGCAAGCAGCTCAAGAGTTTTATCGAATAGACGGCGCCGGGCCCGGCGGACAACCTTGACTTTTGCCCCTGCTTATGTCAATATGTGCGCCGGTCTCACGTGAACATTCAGGGCCCATAGCTCAGTTGGTAGAGCTACCGGCTCATAACCGGTTGGTCCCAGGTTCGAGTCCTGGTGGGCCCACCACTCCCTGAGAGAAGGACAGACCGAGATGTGCGATTGTGCAAAATATCCTGTACCGTATATGGGGATTGCCGGAGGCAAACGCGGCAAGTCTTAAGTTAACAGAATGCGCCGATAGGCGCATTCTTACTTTGGAGGCCTGATGGACCAACAGCTCAACCTGCTTATTCAGCTTCAAGAAATCGACGCGAAGCTCCGCGCCCTCGCTGCACAGAAAAAACGCCTGCCCGAGTTCCTTGCCGGCCTGGAACGCAGACGCGAGGCGAGCAAAACAGACCTCGACAAGGTGAAAGAAGCGCTCCAAACGGCGCAGAAGAACAAGCGGGACCGCGACCAGGACCTGGAGGCCGGGGCCCAGAAGGTCGAAAAGCTCAAGGCGCACTCCGCGGAGATCAAGAACAACAAGGAATACCAGGCCCTGCTCAAGGAAATCGAGGCGGGGGAGCAGGAGAACAAGGCCATCGAGGACAGCATCCTTGGTCTGATGGAAAAGATCGACGCAGCGGCCCAGGGAATCACCGCGGCGGAACAGCGCTCCCGCGACGAAGAAGCGGCGCTGCAGGCCGAGCAGAAGCAGCTGGAGGCCGAATTTGCGAAGCTCGATGAAGAGATGGGCGGCACGGAGCAGGCGCGGAAGGAAATCGTCGGGAAGGTCCAGCCGGCGGTGCTCACCCAGTATCAGAAGCTGCTCGTAAGCAAGCCCGGCGGCGTTGCCATTGCCGAGGCGCGCGGAGAAGCCTGCTCCGGGTGTTACATGAGCATCCCGCCCCAGGTGTTCGTGAACGTAAAAAAGAACGAAAAGATCATCACCTGCCCCCACTGCGGCCGCATTCTGTTTTTCAAGGAAGTGATCGCGCCAAAGAACGGTTAACACAACAGCAGGAATGAGCACGGAAGGCAAGGGAATGGAACTTACTATTTTTACCGATGGCGCGTCGCGGAACAATCCCGGGGAAGCAGGCGCCGGCATTTTTGTACTTCAAGACGGCAAGCCCGTAGAGAAGATCTCGCGCTATCTCGGCACGACGACGAACAACATAGCTGAATACCAGGCCGCGATCATCGGGCTGGAGCACGCCGTGAAACAGGGCGCGATAAGTGTCAAGCTGAATGCCGATTCCGAGCTTATGGTAAAACAGCTGAACGGGCAGTACAAGGTGAAGAATGAAGGGCTCCGGCCGCTCTACCTGAAGGTCAAGGAACTGATTGCCAAGATCGGGCGCGTAGAGGTAAAATACATACCACGGGAGCAGAACAAGGAAGCCGATGCTTTGGCGAATAAGGCGATTGATGAAAAGATAGTAGCAAGTAGCATGTAGCAAGGGGGCGAGAAAGAAAGACGCAAGGATACGCAGTTTTTCCTTGCTACTTGCCCCTGGCTCCTGGCCCCTTTTTTCATGTTCTTTCACAATTCAGAGTGGGTGAGGCGATCGCTCTCCGGCAACGGAGGGAGGAAAGTCCGAGCTCCGCAGGGCAAGGCGGTCCCGAAACGGGACAGGGGGCGACCCCATGGACAGTGCCACAGAAAAGAAGACCGCCCCGTACAGGGGTAAGGGTGAAACGGTGGGGCAAGAGCCCACCAGATTCCCGGGCGACCGGGAATGCTTGGAAAACCCCGCCTGGAGCAAGATCACATAGGGAAGCGCCTCCCGGGCAATCGGGAGTACGGACGGCCCGTCCTAGACTTCCGGGTAGATCGCTCGTGCTGTTGGGCAACCAACGGCCCAGATAAATGATCACCACTTCCGGGCAACCGGGAGCACAGAACTCGGCTTACGGCCCGCTCTGATTTTTTTTATCACTCAAAATCCCACGCTGATTATTCGGCAGGGGATTTTTTATGTATCCGGGGCTCCCCCTTTTGCCGCTTCTTTCCCCATTTCTCTTTACTGGTTTGTATTTGTAACTTTCCAATCAAGCTTCCTTCAAAGGCCGGTTTCGTTGTATAATCATAACGCATTATTTGGACGTGAATCCGCCCGCATTGCGAGGAAATAAAAAATGAGGAACAAAATTGCTTCTTCAGCATTGCTGGTTCTTCTGGCAATAGTCTCTGGTTGTACGGCACGCACTGCCTATGACAGCCTCCGCCTGCATCAGGAGCTGGAGTGCCAAAAGATGCAGGGCGCAGAACGGGACCAGTGCCTGAGAAGGTCCGACATGAGCTATGATGAGTATCAACAACAGCTGAATAAGCAAAAACAGGACAAGATGGAGAGAGAATCAAGGCCATGACGATCATGAAAAAAGAGAACCATTCCGCACCCGTCCTCACCTCAAGCCGGCCTTGCTGCTGTTTCTCATCCGAAGCAGCGGAGGCCTTGAAGCAGTTTACGAGCCACAACAAGCCCTATGTAACGGCAGCCGCCGTCGTCGGCATCATCGGTCTCAAGCAGATCATTTACAACGCGGTCTTGAAATTCTCCGGCAGGAACCTCGTGGCATTCGATTCCGTTGACAAGGCGAAAGACTGGCTGGCGACGCAGTAATTTTGAGGCCGGTAATTTTCTCCTCTGCACGTCGGGCCCCTAACTCGAAACTCCGAACTGACTCACTCCGACACGCGTACCGCCTTTCCCTTCCGCATTTCAAATATCGGACCGGATCAGCTCCACACCCGGGGCTCCAAACTCTGAACTCTGTACTTTTTTATTTTTTCCCCTTGCCCGTCCCGTCAAAATAGGGTACGCTTGTATTGAGAACAGGGGGTAACAGATGCCAAATAAAACAGCAACGATAGCGTGTCCGGAGTGCAGCGGTAAAGGGGCCATAACGTGTCCAGTCTGCCATGGGCAGGGAAGGCAATCAAGTACCAATGCGTCGCAGCGTCCTTGCCCGAATTGTCACGGAAAGGGGAAAAGCGTCTGTCCCGTGTGCCGGGGCGCTAAAAAAGTAACCGGAGAAAAATAAAAATTTCGCAGCACGTTACACGCACTCTGTACAGTTTTGTCTTTACTCTGAACCTGCCCCTGTTGCCCCGCTCTTTTTTGAATCAGGAAGGCGAAAGCATGACGCAGCAGAACAAACACCGGCTTGTTGCGGTTCTGGCGATCATACCAGGCCTGCTCGCCATCAAAGAAGGCGGGAGCGTCCTGTTCGGCCTCTCAACCCCTTCCTACCACGTTCTTCCCTGGCTCGTCGTGTACAACATCATCCTGGGCTTCGTTTCACTCATTGCCGGGACCGGCATCTGGATGGAGCGCACCTGGGGCAGCATTCTTGCCGCATTTATCCTGCTGTGCCACAGCCTCGTTTTTCTGATTGTCTTCTTCCTGTTCCTTTTCAGGGAACCGGTCGCCTCGATCAGCGTCATGGCCATGCTGGTCAGGACAGCGCTCTGGGCCATCATATATCTGTTGTTGAGATGGGCGGGAAACGAGAAAGCCGGGAAAGCATAGGTGCAGGGAATGATGAATGCAAATGCACGAGGCGCAGGACTGCCCTTGAGGGGATTCGAGAGCAGTGATGCAAAGCGCAACCGGGAGCAGGTTTATGAGGGGCTTTTTTTAGCAGAATGAAGTTCACGCGGCAACCAGATCG
>JAJYKN010000179.1 GCA_021788515.1 Nitrospirota bacterium
GATGTCCACGGCCGAAGCTCCGAGCATGATGAGTGCCGCCGCGTTCGCCGCAAGATTGCCGCCCTTGCCCACGCCGCCTGCTGCGATCAGGGGGAGCTCGTTCTGCTTACCCTGCTTCACAAGGTCTAAGTAGCAGTCGCGGATGTTCGACGCGATTGGATGTCCCATCTTGTCCATGGAAACGTTGTAGGCCGCGCCGGTGCCGCCGTCCTCGCCGTCAATGCAGAGTGCGGCTGCATAGGGGTTCCGCGCAAGGTTGTTCAGGACCGCGCGGGCCGTCTTGGTCCCGGAGATTTTCGGATACACCGGCACGCGGAAGCCCCAGGCCATGGACATGGACTGGATCATCTTCGCGACAGCTTCTTCGATGGAATATTTTGTCTGGTGCGTGGGAGGCGATGCCAGGTCCACGAACTGGGGAACGCCGCGGATCTTCGCGATGAGGCCGAGCACCTTGTATGCCTGAAGCAGGCCGCCGTCGCCGGGCTTTGCGCCCTGCCCGTACTTGATCTCGATCGCAGCCGGGTCTTCGATCATGTCGGGGAGGGCGCGGATGATCTCGTCCCAGCCGAAATAGCCTGATGCGATCTGGAGAATGAAATATTTCATGTACCGTGACTTCAGAATGCTCGGGGGCATGCCGCCCTCGCCCGAACACATGACAACAGGCAGTCCTTCAACTTCGTTGAGATACGTTATCCCCATGGCAAGGCCTTCCCACATATGGGGGGAAAGCGCGCCGATGGACATGCTGCCGATGCGGATCGGATAGATCTCGCGCACCGGTGGAACAAAGGAGCCCGCGGTCGCAATGAGCTTGTCTCCCTGCACGGTGAGCGGAAGCTGTTCTGCGGGAAGGTTTCTGCCCAAGAGCGTCCTGATGCGGAACTCGTGCCTGCCCGCGTCAAGCGCCGGGTCGGTCAGCATGGAGATGCGGGTGAACTTGAGCTTATCGAGCGTGGACTGCGACGGATCGTTCCGCCGTCCGCCGCGCATAAAGGGAATGCCGCCTTTATTCTTAACGTGATAGAGTTTGTGCTGGAAATTATATTCAGGGAAAATGGCGTCCGTGGGGCAGACGAGGGTGCAGGTGCCGCAGCCGATGCAGTAACGGTCGATGTCCGTGACCTGGCGCACGACCTGGGTGAGCCTGCGCGATACTTTCGGCTCCGGGCTCGATCCTTCCGAAGAAACGACGCGCTGGGTGTAGACCGTGGCCTCGATGGACTTCATGGGGCAGACGGCGGTGCAGCGGCCGCAACGGGTGCAGCGGTCCTCGCGCCACTGGACGATATAAGGAAGCTCCTTTAACGAGAGCTGGTGGTTCTTGTCTAACCGTGAAGCTGATTCCATACCTGCACCTCCTGTGCTCCGGGCGCGATGATCACCATATCGTACTTCATGGGGAAGATGTCCGTTGACTTGTCCCGGTCCGGGATTGCGCTGTCAACGCCGCAGACCTCGGACATGAGCGCATACTTGCCGTTTTTGCCGCCCACGGCGCCGGGCCGGAGTTTCTTCGAGTCCTGCACCATGAAGACCGTGCCGTCGGGCGTAAACCCGATCACGCAGTTGGGTCCGTCGATGCAGAGCGGGCGGAGCGATTTTTTGAGCAGCCGGAGCGCGGCCCCGTCGGAGCGCTTCTCGATCTCCGCGTCCTTCATCGGAGTAATAATGTCCTTATAATAAGGAAGCGGGTACCCGAGGGTCCGGTTCGTGTAGTGCATGATGTGGGTGAAGACCTCGGAGTCCGAGTTGTAGCCCATGTAACCTTCGTTGCCCCGGCCTGTCAGGAACTCGCGGATCGGCACGAAGGCGGTGTTCTCGCCGTTCGTCATCGTGGCGTAGCCCTGGATGAAGAAAGGATGGCAGGCATAGAGGTAGATGGCGTAGTTGGTGTTCTGACGTCCCTGGGCCAGGACGATCCTGGACTTGATGCCCGACTTTTCGATGCCGAAGAACTCGCCGAGCTGGAGCGGGTCTCCCACTTCCTTAAGCGTCAATACATCCGGGTAGAAGGAGAACACGAAGAGCGACCCGTCCGGCTCGCCCATGAGACGGAGCGCAAGCCGCGTGTGCATGAGCAGGTCTTCCTGCTCCGCCTGCGGCCGGTCTTTGTATCGTGCGGGATAGTCGTAGACCTTCGCGATGTAATGCTCTCGCCGCTCGACGCCGGGAACGTTCTTGATCGGCGGCTCCCAGGAAAACTTCTCGATAAAGCCCTGGGCCTTCATGTAGTCTTCGAGCATGCCGAGGCCCTTGTTCGAGCAGATGGCCGACATGGTGGGATACTGCTTATAGTCCGCGAACGGCCCGGCCATGTCTTTGAGCATCAGCCCCAGACCCGACCCGTCATGGCCTTCCTTCATGGTTTCGAGCGCATGAATGTTCTCCATGGGGGAAAAGTAGTCGCTCGATGTGATCGCACTCAAACGGCACATAGTTGACTCCTCAAAAAAATCGCATAGCGCAGAGAGCATGGAGCATAGCGGCAACCACCTTGATCGCCCGCCAGAGACTCTCTGCCCTATGCTCTATGCCCTTTGCGGTATTGTTGTATCGGTCTTTGCTCCGGCGGGAATACCCTTTTGATTCGGCGACAATGACCCTGCACGCTTTTTCAGCAAAGGTAAAAAAAGCCCCTCTTTTGGGGGGCTTTTGGGCTTGGCAAACCATTGCTAAGTCCGGGTACAATACACCGGAGTGCGCACTGGTGTCAAGCCGAAATTTTGACGTTCTGCGGGGATTCAGAAGAGAAAAAAAGAGGGAGCGCAAAAATCGCGCCCCTCGAAGGCAGGAAACTACTTGCAGTTCTTGCAGGTCGAGATGCCCAAAAGCGCGTAAGGCGGGCACCAGCCAAGGAGACCCGTTGCAAGCGGCACGATCCCGAGATAGGCCCAGGGGTTCTTCGGCCCCACAAAAGCGAGGGACAGGATCGCGAGCCCCGCGATGATCCTGATAGCCCGCTCGGCGCTGCCAATGTTCTTTTTCATGATATGCTCCTCCTGTAGTGTTTTGATGATAACGGCAACCATTGCGGCTGCGTCCTTAGATCATAGGATACCTGAACAGGAGAAGTTTGTCTGTGACTTAGTCACAAAGGAGATGCGGGTGTGGAACAACCAGGGAGGATGGACAAAAAACGAAGAGGCCGCGACGAATGCTTCGGCTGTCATGCATTATCGTTTCAGGAGGGTAATCGAATTCCGGGAGAGTCTGACCTGCCCTTTGCGCTCAAAATCCTTGAGCAGTCTGCTCACCACTTCCCGGGAGGTCCCGAGGTCGTTCGCTATCTTCTGATGCGTAGTGTCGAGGCTGTTGTTCTCCGATTTTTCGATGAGATACCCAATAAGCCTTTCATCCACCCTGCCGAAAGCCACCTCTTCGACAAGCTCCATGACCAAAGACAGCCGCTGACTCAGAAGTGCAAATACGAAGTCGCGCATCACCTCGTTCTCCGTCACAAGCCTGCGAAAGACTGTTGAGGGAACGAGCAGCACGTCAACGTTCGATGCCGCCACGGCGTGTGCCGGATACGTTGTGTGCGCCAGTATGCACGAGGCGTTCAGGATGCAGGTCTCGCCCGGACCGATCTCGTACAGCGTGATTTCCCGCCCTGTTTCGCCTACCTTATACACCCGGATCTCTCCGGACAGAACGAAGGCAATGGCGGTGCAGCCATCGCCCTCCGCATAAATGCGCGCGCCCGACGGAATGGCCTGCGTCCGGCTGATAGAGAGCATGTCCCGCATAAGCTGCGCAGGAATTTTCTGAAAAGCGGGAAAGGCCTGTGTGAATTCCTTAGGAGTCAGCATATCACGTATTATATTATCACGATCCTCAAAAAAAAAGAAGGGGCCGAAGCCCCTTCTTAATATCATTACACAGCGCGGTAATGGTCTAATGGATCACCATCTGATCGTTGTACGGCACGGCAATTCCGTTAAGGATGCCGACGGGAGTGCTAAAACCGGTAGTGGTGATCGGGATAACGAGAAGCGAGCCGCTGGACGAACCGGAGTATGAGCCTGAATCGCAAACCACCGCATACTTCCCGTCAAGGGTAATACCAAGGGTTGCGATAGTACCCAAGGTCACGCTACCGCTGCTCCCCGCATAGGTAGGCGCATAAGGCGCTGTGCCCACCTGCATCAGCGAGCCGGTATCAACACCCGAGAACATGGCTATGCCCGCATTCGTCCCAACAATGGCCTTCTTGCCGTCAGGAGTGATCGTAACCGAAAAAACGGAAGTTGCGCCGGCAACGGCGACCGCATTCGCGGCAACCGGTGCATTCGGCAGCCCGCTGATCAACTGAATTGCCGGAGTGTAGCTTGTCGGATCGCTTCCGATGAGCACAGCCCTGCTTGAGGAGGCCGGGCTGATGGCCACACCGTCACGCCCGTCTTCTCCGCTCGGTGTAACAATACCTGAGGTAAAGTCCATTGTCTGGGTGAAACTATGGGACACCGCTCCCCCGAGCGTGCCGGTTTGCGACGTGATCGGTGCGATGGCGAATACCGTAAGCCCGCTGGAGCCGCGCGCAAGCAGCACCTTGCCGTCGTCGGTGATCAAGACCCCGTCGCGGTATCCCGGAATAGGAATGGTCGTTGCCGCTTGCGGATTCCCCGACAATATGCCTGATACAAGGAGAAGCACATTGCTGGAATCGCCTGAAACAACCGCTTCATCGCCGTTCGGCATGATTGCAACTGAGTCTCCGT
>JAJYKN010000180.1 GCA_021788515.1 Nitrospirota bacterium
GCCTACCGGATGGTGGGAGATGGCGATACAGCCAAGGACATCGCGCAGGAAAGCTTCATTGCCGCTTACACCGGCTTGGAGCAGTTCAAGTTCGGATCGAAGTTTTCATCGTGGCTCTTCAGTATCGTTTTGAACAAGTGCCGGGACCATCTGCGGCTGACGAAAGAAACGGTCTCGACCGATGAAATCGCGGATATCAGGCCGGACAAAGGGCTTTCACCGGAACAGTACGCATCGTCACGCCAGAGCGGCGATACGCTGCAACGGGCCTTGGACGCGCTTTCGCCCGAGTACCGCGAAGTGCTCATTTTGAAACACATCGAGGACCTGGACTACCAGGAGATATCCGTCATCACGGGAACGGGCATCGCGGCGCTCAAGGTCAGGGCGCACCGGGGACGGGAGATGCTCAGAAAGGTCCTTGAAGGAGCGGGGGTGACCCATGGATAACGAACGGGACATACTGCACAAAATACTTGATGACGATGCCGGGGAAGATGAAAAAAAGATCATCACCCGGCGCATTGAGACCGACCCCGGACTGCGGCAGGAATTTACAGGCCTCTTGCATGCGGTTCAAATGTTAGAGGAGAGCGAGCAGCGCGAGGCGCCGGCCTTCTTTACCGCGGAGGTGATGAAGAAACTGCCGAAGAGGTCGCCATCGGTGCTTGCCCGCCTCAGGGAATTCCTCTTCAACAGCCGGGTGCTGAGATGGAACATGGCGTCTGCCATGGCAACGGCAGTTATCCTGGTTGCCGTTATCGTATCCTTTTCCAGGCCCCATGACGGGCCGGATTTGACCACTGCTGCGGCGACCGGGGAAGCGGCAACGGTCCGATTGACCTTTTACTCGCCTCAGGCGCAACGGGTTGCAGTGGCCGGCGATTTCAACAAGTGGAAGACCGATGCTCATGAGATGAAGGGCACCGACGGGATGTGGAGCATTGATCTAAAACTGAAGCCCGGTGTATATACCTACAGCTTCGTCGTTGATGGAAAAACATGGGTCCCCGACCCCGGGGCGGAATCCTATGTAGATGACGGTCTCGGCTCACGCAACGCCGTCTTGCGGGTGAATATATGACAAAAACGAATATCACACTATGGCCCATGACCCTTGTGCTGCTGCTCCTTTTCGCCATGCCATCATGGACAATTGCGGCAGAAAAGATCTATCCTGATGGTTTCAGCAAGGTATTGGAAACATCCACCCTTTCCCGAACGGAACAGGCTGAAGTGAATGCAAAGGCTGTTAACGCGGTGAGCGCCGGAGTTCCGCCAGAGGACGTGGAGGTCATCTTATCGAGGGCAATCAACCGCAAAACGGATGCCGGGACGATCAACCGGTTCCTCGATACGAGCATGTCCACGAAAAAAGAAGGCTTGCCTCTTGGTCCTGTTGTGGACAGGATCGAGCAGGGGTTGTCAAAGGGCGTGCCTCCTGAGCGCATCGCTGCCGCGTCCGAGCGACTTGCGGCAAAGCTGGCGGAAGCACGGCCTCTTGTTGATAGCCTCATACGGGACGGCATGACGCCCAAACGGAGTGCGGAACGGGAGGAGGCGATCAAATCATCAGCCCGAGCGCTGGAGAAATCTATCCCTGCTGAGGAGCTCAAAGGCATGGGGACGGCGGTACGGGATAAGCGCGGATCGCTGCCTCTCTTTACCGGCGCTGTGGATACGGCAACCTATTTTGCGGGAAGCGGCATGCCGGCTGCGACGGCATCGCGTCTTGTCCGGAATGCCGTGGATAAGGGCTATTCGACACGGGACCTGGATTCCATGGTAAAACATGTCGATGCTGAGGTGAAGCGGGGAACCAGGGCGGAGGAGGCTGCGGCGAAGATGGATCGTGAGAACATGCAAAACGAGCCGGGCATGGACCGTCGGGACATGCGTTCCGGCATGATGAACAATCGTGGTGCTGGAACCGGCCCCGGCATGGGCGGTCACATGAGATGACGAGCGGTACAAACGCATGCTGCTGCTCAATCCAGAAGGATATAACATGAAACGCGCATCTTTGCCGTTATCAGCAGAAAACAATTCAATCATGAGGTGCGCATTATGGGGTGGAACCAAGCCTTTGCTCAACCGATGAAAGTGATTTTGCCTGTTCTCAGCCTTATCCTAGCGACGGTCTCGGCGCCGTCGGTGGCATCGGCGGGTCTGATCCTGGGCGCCGAGGTCAGGATGTCCTACGAAGATAATGTCGTGGGGCTGCTGTCGGACAAACAGCCGGGCGTGGGCGGCGGAATGACGGGTGGCGGAACGATGATGCGGGCATCTACTATGGGAGGAATGGGTGGAACAAGTGGAATGGGTGGAACCGGGAGCGGCCAGACGCAATACACCGGTTCCCAATCAACAGGTGATTTTTCAAGCACGATCTCGGCTGAGGCAGGCGGCTATACGGACTTCGGTGTGGATGCGGAATTATTTGCGAAAGGTTTTGCCCAGAACACCACCTTCAGCAAGTTCACCGAATTTAATTCCACTATTGTGGGTGCGAGCACGGGCGCAAACGTCATTGTGGATGACGGATTGTCCGGCCAATTGACAGTTTTCGGGAAGCGCAAAAACTATGGCGACACCAACCGGAACAGCAATGCCTACGGCGCTTCCCTTAGCTTCAAACAAAAAACTCTTCCTGAACTCTGGTTTCAGGAACGCGTTGAATATGAGGACAACAGGGCGTCAACCTCATCCTTCAGTTATGTCGGTACGTCGATTGGAATCACGGCAGGATATGAAGTAGCGGAAACGCTGCTTCTGACGCCGGGTTACAGTTACCTGGTCCAGAATTACAACAACGTCGGCTCGAAGCTGATCACGAACACGGCATCCTTGGGCCTTGAGAAGAGACTGGCCAAAGCGTGGAGCGTCGGAGGAGAATACGACATGCAGATCAGCAAGCCTGACGGCGGCACGAGCATCACGGACAACATCTATTCGCTTGCGCTCCGGTACGCCTACTGAGTCAGCCGGAAATGCCGGCCCATGACAGTCTCGATACAGCTGGTATAATGTGTTATATTCATAACGATACGGAAAAGAGAATGAAGAAATCTCACGGAATGAAAGGCGTAGAAAAATGAAAACAATAACCAGGGTCGTGCTGAATATCTTAATTCTGCTCAGTTTATCACTCGTGTCTCTTAATGGGTTTGCTCAGGAAGCGCAACATGAGCACCACCACAGACACCTGAAATACGCAAAAATTAAAAATCCCATAGCAAAGACTGAAAAGTCCATCGCTCAAGGGAGGAAATTATACGAAGAACATTGCATTGCCTGTCATGGCGAGGGCGGAAAAGGCGGCATAGGTCCTGAATTAACGAGTTCTGATCGAATTCACGGAAGCACTGACGGCGAGATATTTCATGTTATTACGGCCGGCGTAGCTGGAACAAAGATGAAGGGATTTAAGAAAGAATTGACGGAAGAAATGCGTTGGCATCTTGTTAATTACATTACAAGTCTGAATAAAAACGAAATCAATAAATAGTGCAGGGGAACGCGCTATACTTGATCTATCTTTACAACCTAAAAGGAGGAAGCAATCATGAAAAAAATTCTGTTAGTAACTGCAACGGTAATTGGTTTGGCAGCGACCACGGCATTTGCCCAGATGGGCGGCGGCGGAATGGGAGGTCAACAGCAGCCGGGAGGCATGATGGGCTCACAGCAGTCCCAGCAGATGATGGGCAGCCAGATGATGAGCCAGGACATGATGCGTGATATGCACGGTATGATGACGCAGATGAACGAAATGATGCAGAAGATGTCCGGGGCTATGGAGCGCAAGGGCGGGATGGATCACGCCAGAATGATGAACATGTCCAAGATGATGGGTGAAATGTCTCAGAACATGAAAGAGATGTCCGAACATATGGCCAAAGGCAAGATCGATCCTGCCCAAATGAAACAGATGCAGGAACGGTTGAAACACATGAACGCCACAATGGGCGCGATCCAGAAAGAGGAAAAGTAGATGATGGTTGACTGCGTGAACAGCTTGCTGCAAAAGGCCGGATTTAGGTTTCAGGGAACAAAAAAAAGGACAGAAAAAGTCGTTCACGCGGTCATTGTCTTCGTGATATTTTGTGCGCTGCCTGGAGTTCTTCATGCCGAGCAGGCACGAAGCTATCTGGATATCAGCGGCGGCTATAAGACGGGCGATTTCGGAACTCCGGTGCGGTCGGACCTCTATTATTTCTCGACCGGGCTCGGCTACGTTTCGTCTCTCTATGATGTAAGCGTTACGGTGCCCTATCTCTTTCTATCCAACAGCAGCGGCGGCACTACGAACAGCGAATCCGGGCTCGGCGATGTCATTCTGCGAGGCGACAGGGTGCTTGTGCCCGAAGGCGACGAAGGCTTTTCGGTTGATGGAGCGCTGGCAGTGAAGCTGCCGACGGCAGACAAGAATAAGGGGCTGGGCACCGGAGAACCGGACTATGGAGCATTCTTAAGCGGGCATCAGCGCTTTAACAAAACCAAGTTGTCTCTTTTGACAGGGTATATAAAAGTCGGCGAGCCTTCATCGGTTACCTATAACGATGTATATCTCTACGGTATCGGGATTTCGCAGATCATAGACACCACCGAACTGTACACTTCGTTTGAAGGCAGACGAGCAATGGTCCCCGGTCAAAAGAACCCTCAAGAGGTCAATGTCGGCTTCTTTCACGTGCTGAATGCGGATTATGCGATCAAAGG
>JAJYKN010000181.1 GCA_021788515.1 Nitrospirota bacterium
GCACGAGGATCCTTTTCCGTTCGTCGGTTATGTCTGCGTAGGTCCCGACGACCGGGGCACAAACCGCAGCAATGAGCAGGGCAAAGGCGATTGTGAACGCGAATACATTGGATGCCGTGTCCCTGGAAAGAGATTTCGCCGACTCGTCAATCGGGCCGGTTCCGGCTTTCAGAAAAGCGGGCGCGGCAATCGCGAGAAAATACGGCGGGAAATAGGTCGTCGCCGTGGTCGTGATGTAGGCATGGTTAGCCCAGTCGTAGAATGACCACGAGAGAATGCGACGGCGATATTCTTTGTCGTGAATGGCTGGATTCATTTGTTCGGTTTGCAGATGAGGGCGCTGTACGAGAATTTACTTCCGGATCTCACATCTTCCCGTTCAGATATTTTTTTCTCTTCGTCTCCGGAAACCGCTCGATCGCGTACCGCAGCATGGTCCTGGGCATTTTCCGGTAGTGTTGTTTCAAAAACGTTTCTTCCGCGGCGAGATCGCGCTTGCCCACCTCGCGCAGCATCCAGCCGGCCGCCTTGTGGATCAGGTCGTGCTCGTCGGACAGATGCAGTTCCGATACCTTGAGCGTATCCGCGTAATCGCCCTGTTTGATGAAGGCGAAGGTGGCCAGGATCGCGATCCTGCGCTTCCAGAGATCGGACGATTTTGCGAGCGGGTAAAGCGGCGCCCTGCTTTTGTCGCGCAAGTATGCGCCGACGATGTTCGGCGCAGAAAGGTCCACCAGGTCCCAATTATTGACGTATCGGGTGTTTTTGAGGTACAGGTTGTAAATCTTTTTCCTCGCTCCGTCATCGCCTTCCCCAAAAGCGCGGACGAGCAAGAACAACGCAAGCAGCCGCTCTTCGTGAATAGACGACCGGAGAAGCCGGAGCGCGTCGGCGACCGGCGTGCCGCGGCATTCTTTCGTCAGCTTCCTGAGCACGGGTGCGGTAATGCCCAGAAACACGTCGCCCTCTCCGTACTGTCCCGGTCCGGTCTTGAAAAAGCCCCGCAGGATTTTCGCTTTTTCCTTGTCCGCGAGTTTGCGGAGCTTCTGCCGGATTTTCCGTACAGTCGTCATTTCATCCATGGCGGCGTTGCCCTCGTGACCGGACTACGTATATTCCTCATGATCATCGCCGAAAACATAGTGGATGATCTCCCACGCGGTCTCTTCAATGGATTTGTTCGTCGTATCGACGACTTTCCAGCTCCGGTGTTTTTTAATGAGGTCCTTTACATACTCGACTTCGGCGAATATTTTTTTGAAATCGCTGTAGCTGGATTCGATCCGGGACCGCTTCAAACGCGCCAGCCTCACTTTTTGCAGGACCTCGGGGTCCACGTTCAGGCAGACGATCTTGTGCTGGTCAATTTCGAAGAGTTCTTCAGGCAGGGGAATGCCCGGAACGATCGGCACGTTCGCCACCTTGTAGCCCTCCTGGGCCAGGAAGAAGGACGTCGGCGTTTTGGACGTCCGCGAGAGGCCCACGATAACGATGTCCGCCTCGCGCAGGCGCTCGGCGCCCCTGCCGTCGTCGTGTCCGAGCGTGTACTCGATCGCGTCGATGCGCTTGAAATACCGGGCATCGACCCGCCTCAGCAGGCTCGGGGTCTCGAGCGGCTCCAGCCGAAGAAAGGAAGCAAGATTATTAATGAGCGGGCCCAGGATATCAAGGGAGAACATCTTGTTCTTGAGGCAGTATTCGCTCGTATAGTCCCGCATGTCCTTCTTCACGAAGGTATACGCAATGAGGGCCTTCTCGGACTTCGCCTGTCCGAGGATTTTTACGAGACCCGCCTTCGTATCGATGTCATGGAACAGCATGATCTTGGTGCGGGCGTGTTCGAACTGCACCAGGGCCGCCCTCAGAATATGGAGGCCGCTCTGGCCGGTTGCGTCGGAAATAATGTAGATCTTTTTTGAAGACATTCTTCTCTCGCGCCCGAGACTCACCAACCGGGATTTGCCGCTCTCTGCCGTTCCCGGCAGGTGAAGATAAGAGAGCAGTCGTTCAATAGGCGTTTGCTCTGGTAGAGACGACGATAGCAAAACCACAGCTGCATGTCAATGAAAATGCCGGTCGGTCCCCACTCCTTTGACGAATGGCGCACAAACTTCGGGCGCAGGAATTGCTTCCCTGCGCCCGAAAGCAAAAAGGCCGCTAGTGTTTGAAGATTTCGCCGAGGAACTTCTTCATTTCATTCCATGACTCCTTGTCCGCTTTTTTGTTGTAGGCAAGCGGGAGCTTGAACTTCTTGCCGTAGGCCGTGGCGTCGGGATTCGTGAAGCTGTGCATGGCGCCGGGGTAGACGATGAATTTATAATCCACCTTGGCGTCGGTCATCTCCTTCTTGAATGCAGCGATCTGCTCCGGAGTCGTGAACTTGTCATCGCCGCCATGGAGCACGAGGATCTTCGCCTTGACCACGCCGGGCTCCGCCGGTTTGACCGCTCCCAGCATGCCGTGGAAGCTGACCACTCCCTTGAGGTCCGCGCCCTGCCGCGCCATGTTCAACACCACGCCGCCGCCGAAGCAGTAGCCGATGGCCGCAATCCGGCCGGGGTCCACGGTCGGCTGCTTCTTTAAAAACTCCTCCCCTGCCATAAACCTCGCTTTTGCAGTATCGAAGTGCATCATGACTGCTGAAGAGAATTTCTGAGCATCAGCCGGATGCGTTGCCTGCTTGCCTTCCCCGTACATGTCCACGGCGAGGGCAGTATATCCCAGCCCGGCGAGCATCCTGGCGCGCTTCCTGGCATAATCGTTCAGCCCCCACCATTCATGGACCACGAGAATGCCGGGCGCCTTTCCCTTTATGGCGGTATCGTAGGCAAGATAGCCCTTTAACGTCACGCCGTCGGCCGTATACTCGACATTTTTCCCAACCACCTTGGCCTCCGCCGGGGTCCCGGCTGCCAGGACCATAAATAACAGGACAACAGTAAATGCGATCACTCGTTTCATAACAGCTGCCTCCTTGATGTAAATTTCATGCGACTTAAGACACAGAGCGTCGTTTCTCAGCGGACAAGCTCAGATTTTCGAGAATCTGTATTTAATTTAATTCTAGCAGAAGGGAAAAACAGTTGGGAAGGAGTGGCTACCGGTTCCGTTCTTTCACCACGCGCCACCAGGAAGAATAGAAGGTAAGATCATTCGTGAAGAGTATGTTGTTCTGCGCCACAGTATCCGCGCCTCTTTTATTTGCAGTGCGATGGTGTTGTTTTTTCCTGGGCCTTCTCAATGGCCTGACGTAAACCTTCGCCTCCCCGCCTCCAATAATCGATTTGTTGTTCCTTTGAAAGTCCGGCTATAGCCTGATAGACTCGTTCCGCGCCTTTGTGCTTCATTTCAACGCAATCGAACTGTTTATTCTTCATAATTGATCACCTCCAGGGGAGAATATATCGCTATCTGCCGATACCCCTTCAAGACGTTGACAGCATTGAAAAGGGGAATCTTCCTGAAATTCACGATGTGCTGGAAGTTCCAGCTAACGATGACGTCGCAGTCCGTAACGGTAGCCAACGCAACGTGTAATGCATCATCATACCACTTTTTTGTCAGAATGTTCTCAGCCAGGTAGGCTTCCTGTAAGGCCAGCGCCTCCGGTCCGATCACCAGCAGACGACAATACGGGAGCATCTCCTGAAACAAGGTTTTCACTTCAGCGGGAGCGTCGGCAAGCTCCTGATGAACGATTTCTGACATGCAAAGCGTGAAAGTCCCGGACCGAACCAGATTGAAGAACTCGGTACTTGGCTCGGCGAACTCATCATCGAAAACACCCCCGTAAACAGAAGTATCGGCATAAACGATGACTTTTCTATTATTCAACGCAGGCTCCTTTTAATCACATTGCACACAATACCGCGACACCGCCAAGTTTTTCTCACACAGAATTGCCTTGTAGCCTCCCCGGAACAAATGAACGAGCATTTCGTACTGCGCAGCTCAATGGGCACAACAACGTCTCAATCCTATCGCGCCTGGATGCCTGGAAAAATCTGACTGTTTTTTATAATTTGCGTTCTTCAATGAAAATATTATTTTCTTCGTACGTTATGTTTGGCTTTCCATTACACGTAATCGATATCACGTTGTTGTATATATCCGACAAAGAGACTCCATCCGCTTTTTGCAAGTATTTATCAATACGCCGTACAACATCACTCCGATCCAATATTCTTGATGCATCCATTCTTAGCCTCCGAAGGAAGGTATTTATATGATTGCGCTATAATTTATCTGAATGATTTGAGTTTCTACTTTTTTAAACTTAAGATTACTTTCAAGTGGATTCTGGTAATAAATATGAGTCGGCTTTTCAATAAAATTTTTTACTACAAATAAAAAATAATTTTGCTTCAAATATTTTGCGACGCTATACTCTTTTTCAGTTAAAGCTATATTGACCGACAAACCATTCAATCCTTTTACTTCTATGCCGAAAAAATTGTTACTGGAATCCGATCTCAGCTTAAAATCAAAACCACATCCGAGTTTAGTTGTGTCTTCTAAAAGCAGCCCTTGAAAAAACGGAATTTGGTTATAGATTTGCTTGAAATATTGTTCTGCCGCTTGCCCGGTAATTAATCTCTTTGCAAATGATCCTTCTCTCGTTTTGCTACGCATTGCTTTTTCTACGATTAATTCTACCTCATAGTTGGAATATACAATGCTCTTAATAACTTCTGAAAATCCACTTATTTCCCAAGCGTTA
>JAJYKN010000182.1 GCA_021788515.1 Nitrospirota bacterium
CGCCGGCCCCGCGATTATGATGAAGTTTGTGAGCGAAACCACGAGGCCCTTCGGCGTCAAAACCATGGTCAGTTTGAACCCGATCATGATCGATGGCACGGGCATGTGCGGCGGGTGTCGCGTGTCCGTGGCCGGAGCGACGAAGTTCGCCTGCCTGGACGGCCCGGAATTCGACGGGCACGAGGTGGACTGGGACCAGCTCATGAACCGCCAAAAGACCTACAAGAACGAAGAAAAGGAATCCTTCGAAACCTGGAAACAGCGCCACGAAGGCATGCTGGGCAAAGAGAGGCAGCCAGTTTGTGAGTAACCACGACCACCGCAGCGAGGTCAACGCAGGCCGAGCGGCGAAACAACCTGCACAGATCATCCCGCGCAAAACCCCCATTCCCGAACAAGACCCCCGGACCCGGCGCGACAACTTCGAAGAGGTTTCGCTCGGCTATACGCTTGAGATGGCGCGCACGGAAGCTGGCCGGTGCCTGAACTGCAAGGACCCGAAGTGCGTGGCCGGGTGTCCGGTCAATGTCCCGATCCCCCGGTTCATCCAGGCGATCAAGGCGGGTGAGTTCGGTCAGGCTCTTGATGTTATCAGAAGCGCCAATCTCCTGCCGGCGGTCTGCGGCCGCGTCTGTCCCCAGGAAAGCCAGTGTGAAATGCACTGCACCTTGGGGAAAAAATTCGAACCTGTTGCCATCGGACGGCTTGAACGGTTCACGGCCGACTGGACCGCCAAGCAGGGGCGGCTTGAAACCCCTGCGGCTTCCGTTCCCACGGGAAAGAGGGTCGCCGTGGTGGGCAGCGGTCCTGCAGGCCTGGCCTGCGCCTTTGATCTGACCAAACTCGGACACCAGGTGACCGTGTACGAAGCTTTGCACGAGGCCGGCGGGGTCCTTGTTTATGGCATCCCTGAATTTCGCCTCCCGAAGAAGATCGTGGCCCGTGAGATCGGCGTCCTCAAGAGGATGGGCGTCGAGATCGTTACGAACGCCGTCGTGGGTAAGCTCATCAGCGTGGACGAGATCATGGACCAGTTTGACGCTTCATTTATCGGCACGGGCGCCGGGTTTCCCAAGTTCATGGAGATCGAAGGAGAGCATCTTTCGGGCGTGTATTCCGCGAACGAATTTTTGACGCGCATCAACCTGATGCGGGCGTATTCCGCACCGGAGTATGACACCCCGATCAGAAGGGGAGAGCGCGTGGCAATCGTTGGCGGCGGCAATGTGGCCATCGATGCCGCGAGAACGGCAGTGCGTCTGGGGGCACGGGAAACGATCGTTATTTACCGTCGCTCCGAGGCGGAAATGCCGGCCCGGAAAGAAGAGATCCACCACGCGAAAGAAGAAGGGGTCATGTTCGAACTCTTGACGACGCCGGTCCGGATCGTCGGAGAAAACGGGCATGCTGCCGCCGTCGAATGCATGCGCATGGAGCAGGGCGAACCCGATGCGTCGGGCCGCCGCCGTTCCCATCCGGAAAAGGGATCGGAGTTCTTGATCACGGCTGATACGGTGGTCATGGCTGTGGGGACGAACACGAACCCTTTGGTTGCACGGAGCACGAAGGATTTGAAGGTGGACGATCGCGGCTATATCATCGCCGACGCCCATACCGGCGGCACGAGCCGTGCGGGCGTATATGCCGGGGGCGATATCGTGACCGGTTCCGCCACCGTAATTTCGGCGCTCGGCGCGGGCAGAAAGGCAGCACAGGCGATTCATCACTATCTGACAGCGCCGGTAATCGTTAGCAGTAAACTCCTTGACACTCCATAGGTGATATGATAACTTACCGGCACTGTTTTTTATCGGGAGGGTGTGTTGGAAAATCAAAAAGGAATTGTTGAGATCTTTGCCGAAAAAATCTGGAAATTTTTTTCGTCAGTGAAACTTGCCGTCGTGCTGTTGATCATTCTTGCGATCGTTTCGGTCATCGGGACGGTCATTGCGCAGAACGAGGCGCCGGAGCGTTATCTCCGGGAGTACAGCCAGGCCACGGTCCGGATTTTCGATATGCTCGGGTTCTTCGATATGTACCACACGTGGTGGTTCGTGCTGCTCCTCTTTCTCTTTACGGCAAATCTGACGGTTTGCACCCTCGATCGATTCCCTCATACCTGGAAGCTGGTCACCGCGCCGCTCAAACCCATTGATGACGACAGCCTCAAAGCCGTTCCGTTCAAGAAAGAAATGATTTTCAGCGCAGGCGCGAACAAGGCGGAGGAACGGACCGCTGCCGCTCTGAAGGCGCGGGGATACCGGTATGTCGAATCCCGGGGCCCCGGAAGCGCCCAGTTCATGACGCAAAAGGGGATCTACAGCCGTTTTGGCGTGTATATCACCCATGTCAGCATCCTTCTTATATTCGTGGGGGCGCTCATCGGTTCGTTCTTCGGATTCAAGGCATTTTTGAACCTTCCCGAAGGCTCGGCCTCCAAGGTCGTTTACCTCAGGAACGAGCCCATGTGGGACCAGATCATGGCGGCGCTCGGCATAGCTGAAAGCCCGGTGATCCACGATCCGCAGGTGGGCGTTCCCGCCATGCCCCTCGGCTATTATGTGAGGTGCGACAACTTTGATGTCGACTACTATATCGGTCCGTCGGGGATGCCGACGGGCATGCCGTCGGAGTATCACAGCACGCTCAGCATCTTCGATCTCGACGGTCAGAAGATCCTCGACAAACGGATCCGGGTGAATGATCCTCTTACCCATCACGGGATCACGTTCTACCAGTCCAGTTACGGCACTATCCCGGACGCCCGCGGAAAGGTTTTACTGAACGTTCGCCTGAAAAGCGATGCGTCTTCAGCCGGTGAGACGATTGCCGTCGACCCCGGGGCGACTGCCTACGTTCCGTCAATTGACCGGACGATCAAGGTGCTGGGGTTCGCCCCCTACGGCATGCGGAACCCGGCCACGGGTGAAATCGTGTTCTACCATACCGAAAACGACGAGTACATCAACCCCACGGTTGAACTTGAAGTGTACCGCGGGCATGGCGGCGGCAAGCCGATCTACAAGCCGGCGGTCATGAAAACAGACCCGGGCCAGCCGAATATGCCCGAGAATTACGTCATCGCCTACCGGGGATACGTTGGGGCGCGGTATACCGGCCTGCAAGTCACCAAGGACCCGGGAGTCTGGGTCGTGTATACCGGATTCATCATGCTCTGCATCGGACCGCTTATCGCCTTCTTCGGCTCTCATAGAAAATTGTGGGTGCGGATCCAGGACCGGCAGGGGCAGACCGTCGTTCTGGTGGCAGGGTCCGCCAACCGGAACCGGATCAGTTTTGAAAAAGAATTCAACAGGATCGCGGAAGAAATCATTAAGTAAGCGAGTAAGCGTAATTTTTACGGAGGAATAAAGAGATGGAAAGTTCGTTGCTCTTCAATATTGCAACATTGGCATATTTGGCCGCAATGGTGCTGTATATCAGCTATCTTGCGTTTCGGAAAAACGCAATTGGTCAGACCGCCACGGCAATAACGCTCGCGGGATTCGTCGTTCAGACCGTGGCCCTGCTGCTCCGGTGGCGGGAGTCCTACCAGATGGACATCGGGAGAGTGCCGCTCTCCAATCTTTACGAATCGCTGGTCTTCTTTACCTGGAGCACGGTGCTGATCTATCTCATCGTCGAGTTCAAATACAAGACCAAGGCCTTCGGCGCTTTCGTGATGCCGGTGGCGTTCCTTGCGCTTGCCTTCATCAATGTCGCGGGCATCAGCTCGGACATAACCCCGCTGGTCCCGGCGCTGAAGAGCAACTGGCTTTTCTACCATGTGCTGATAAGCTTCCTGGGATATGCCGCGTTCGGGGTCGCCTTTGCCATCAGCATGATCTATCTGCTCATGAATATAGATGAGAAGGGCCCGGTTGCCAATCTTTTTGCCGGGCTGGGAACGATTGTTGTCCTGGCGCCGATCGGATATCTCATGGCGAGCCAGGGGGACCGGATGAAAACCGCGTTCTGGCTCGGCCTCGGCGTGCTGGTTCTCGCCTGGTTCATTTATTTGATTGTTGCCGGCGCACGGAACAAGTCGCAGGTCTTCCTCTTCTGGTCTTTTTGCATTACTCTCGCAATCGTTCTTTTGGTCGCCATGGGCATCGACTTCGTGTACCTGGTCTCCATGAAGAACCTTGCTGCCGGAGAATCGTATAAAAAGCATATGTTCGAATCGACATTCCTGAACAGCTCCACCCCGGTTACGATCGTCAGCTGGGCAGCGGTCCTTGCGGTGTTCTCTTTCATCTGGTCCAAGGGGATGGGCCTCAAGAGGCTGCTGAAGCCGTACATCCCGGCGCAGGACCTTCTGGACGACGTGACGTACCGCATGATCGCGATCGGCTGGCCGCTGCTTACGGCCGGCATCATCACCGGAGCGGTCTGGGCCAACAGCGCCTGGGGCACCTATTGGAGCTGGGACCCGAAAGAGACCTGGTCGCTCATTACCTGGTTTGTGTATGCGATCTACCTGCATGCGCGTTACGTGCGGGGATGGAAAGGCGCCCAGATGGCGGTCATTTCCGCAGTAGGCTTCCTCGCCGTTATCTTTACCTATCTCGGCGTGAACCTCGTGCTTTCCGGTCTCCACTCCTATGGAGGCTTGAATTAGGGCTTCCTGAGGCCTCGGACCCGACATTTTCCCTTTTTACAATATCCATGATTACGTGCGCCGGTT
>JAJYKN010000183.1 GCA_021788515.1 Nitrospirota bacterium
GAGGAAGAAGCAGCCACCGCCATCGCAAAACCGGTTTGCGGGTCAGCCCTTCCCTGCATTTGAGCGACGAGGTCCCCGGCCTTGATTTCGAACTGCCGCACGTCCAAACCTCCGCCCTGATAGCCGAGAGTGGCGGTCAGGCCGTCTACCCCGAGCGCTTTACTGCCTTTTACCAGACGCCAGTTCTCACCGCCAAGCTGAACAACATGGTCGCGGTACTGAAAGGACAGCGTTGCTTCCTGCAGGGTTACATCATGAAATGAAAGGTCCGAGAACTTAAACCTTCCGTCAATCTGCGGGTCCGAGGCTTTGCCTTGGATCGTGACGGAAGCTTCGATGCGGGACCCTTTTTGTTTTGCCTTGGGCTTCAGAAGGTCCGTGAGCCTGTTGATCGTCTGCGGACCGGAGTGCATTCTGCCTTTCAGATCAAGGACGGCCTCGGGCAGCGGGCCAACTTCACCGGAAAGGGAGATATCCGCGTCTCCCGATTTTATTTCGAGGGAAGTGAGATGCACGCGTCCCTGGTCGTATTCCGCAACAGCCTTCAAGGTCCCGGCAAGTTCCGGAAAGGCCGAAGCCGACATCCGGACCTCCGAGCTTCTGATGGTTGCCAGGATGCGGTCGTTTGCAAGATTGGCCTTCGCGCTCATCGTAAGCCCGCTCGCGCCGAACCGGGCGCCTGTAACGCCATCCCCGTATGTCAGCCGGGCGTTCCTGATCGAAATCGTACGCAGCATCAGTTTGAAACCCGACGGCCCGCCCGACGAAGACCGGGCGATGTTCGACCGTATCCGGTCAATAAGCGGTTTCAGATTGAGAGAACCGTCCTTCCCGCGTTCGGCCAGGATGCGCGGTTCCAGGATCGTGATGAGGGGCAACCGTATTTTTTTCACGAGCAGGGGCAGCGGATTGATATAGACCGTGACCTTGCGAATGGAGATTGCCTGCCGTCCCTGTGCGTCAGGCAGCACGATATCCCTTACTTCTAAATAGGGAGGGAAAAAATTTGCCTTCACAAATCCGATTTTGGCGTCAGGCCCCAGGATTTCCAGGAGCGGTCCTGCCACGGAGGCCCTGATGCGCTCGGTAAAGGCATCGCTCCGCACATAGATTTCCGCGGCGATGACCAGGCCGGCAAGAACGATTGCTATGACAATGAAGACTTTTTTCATAAGTGATACGGGCAGATCGGCAGGCAGCCTGCTCCCGGCTCAGCTCTCCTCATGGCTCCAATACCGCGAGCAGCGTCTCTCTGATTTTTTCCAGCCTTTGAGGCTCCGTGATTTTTCTGCGCAAGAGATCGCTTACGTAAAAAGAATCAAGGACCCGCGATCCCTCGGTCACGATCTTTGCAGATGCGATGTCCAGGTTAAGATCATAGAGCGCCTTTGTAACCTGATACAGGAACCCGACCCGGTCCCGGGCCGTAATGTCGATGATCGTAAAGGCCTCGGATATCTCATTATCGAACTCCACGGAAGGCGTGACCACACCGGTCAGTTTCGGGCCGGAGACGTATTGGCCGGGCTCGGGCGGCCGGGCTTTGCTCATGAGCGACGCGCGGAGTTCCCGGAGCACGCTCTGCCAGGCCTCTTCATACTCGTAGAGACGGCCCTCGGGGTCCGTGATCTGGAACGTATCGATCATGACGCCGGTTTTGGAGGTGTAGACCTGCGCCCGGAGAATATTCAGGTTTTTGGCTGCGATCGCGCCCGCGGTCCGGTAAAACATGCCGTACGCGTCGTAGGCGCAAACCGTGAGTTCCGTGTATCCCCTGTCGGGATACTGCCGGTGCTGAATCACGAGCTGTTCTTCGGGGAGCCGCTGCATCATGCTCATATGGTCCAGCATTTTATTGAGCGATGTGGAGAGCACGTACTGGTCCGACATTGCCGAGAGAAAGCCGGTGACGGTCTCGGGAGAAAAGCGCCCCCGGGCCGCTTCTTTGATCCGGACGATCATGGCCGCCAGTCTCGCCTTGTCTTCCTCTCCGGCAAGGGCTCTCCGGTCGAGATGGTTCAGTGTCCTTACGTAGAGCTCCTGGAGCAGCGCTGCTTTCCATTGCGTCCAGGCATTCGGATTGACCGACGAAATGTCGGCGTAGGTGAGCACGTAGAGCATGGACAGGTTCACGCGGTCGCGGACGAGGCCGGAAAAATCCGCGATCACTTTCCTGTCCGTGAGCTCGCGGCGCTGCGACAGGGCGGTCATTACGAGATGGTTTTTAATCAGGAAGATGACCCGCTCCCGATCGTCCCCGTCCACTCCCAGCCTGCGGAGGATCCCTTCGGCGAGTTCCGCTCCCTTCTGTTCGTGATCATGCCGATATGCTTTGCCGAGGTCGTGGAGCAGCACGGCGAGGACCAGGATCCATTTTTTCTTCAGACCCTTCAAGGCATCGGAAAGCGTCGCCAGTCCCGGATCGCTGCCGTTCCACAAACCCTGCACTTTTCTGACGGCCAGCAGGATATGCTCGTCAACCGTATACAGGTGGTAGTAGTCGTGGCGGCCGAGCGCCTGAATAGCGCGGAATTCCGGAAGATACCGGCCGAGAAAACGAAGCTCTTTCATCACCGCGAGCGTTTCAGACAAGCCGTCCGGATCGTCAAGAACGGCGAGAAAGGAGCGTGCGGCAGCGGGAGACCTTCTCATTTTTTCGTCGATACGGCACGTTTTAATGAGGTCTTTCAAATGGTCGGAGAGAACGGCGCGGTGCGACTTGGCCAGTTCGAAGGCCGTCAGGATGAGCGAAGGGTCTTCCTTGCAGGCCTGCTCCAACCTCAGGATGAGCGTCCTGCCCACCAGCGAAAAGGCGCCGAGCACGGTCGTCCGCTCGAACCAGCGACGGGACGGCTTGCGCAGGACCGCATCAACCACGATATTCGAAAATTCCCTGATGTTGCGGGCATGAATGAAATAGGCCTTCATGAAACGCTCCACGGCAAGCAGATGCGCGGAATCCCGGTAGTGAAAGTCCAGCGCGGCCCGTTCCTGAAGATCAAAGGTCAAGTGGTCGTTCTTGCGGTCCGACAGGTAATGGAGCTCGTTCCTGAGTCTCCAGATGAAATTCCGGGACCGGAGAAAGACCGCGTATTGCCCCGCGGTAATGACGCCGCGGGTCACCAGATCGCCGAGGGAATTGATCCCGTAGTGCACAAAGGCTATCCATAAGGCAGTGTGGAAATCCCGGAGCCCGCCTTCACCCTCCTTAATATTGGGTTCACGCAGATAAATGGAACCGCCGTACTTATGGCGTGCGGCGTTCCGTTCCATGACTTTTTCCCCGATGTACGATGAAGACTTCCAGGAGAAGACGTCGCTCTGCATGGTTCGCAAAAAAAGTCCGTAGTGCTCCCGGTCGCCGGCAATAAAACGGGATTCAAGCAGCGAGGTCCGGATTTTACCGTCCTGCCGCGCAAGAGATACGCACTCCTTTACGGTCCGGACGCTGTACCCCACATCCATCCCCGCGTCCCAGAGCACGTAGAGCAGCTCCGGCGTCCGGTTTCTATCGCCTTCATCCCGGCAAAGGAAGAGAATATCAATGTCGGAATGCGGGTTCAGCTCTCCCCTGCCGTAACCGCCGACGGCGACGAGCGACGGCATGCGGCCCGAGGAAGACAGCAGGCCATGGGCTTCACGAAGCGTCCGGTCGATCAGGCCGGTACGGCGCTGGACCACCTCGTTGCCGCCGGCTCCCGCAAAGTGCGCTGCCCGGATAACCGCGCCTTCTTCCTCAAGCTGCGCTTTGATGTTATTGCTGAGTGATGTCGTTGATTGTTGACTCAAGCTGTCCACGGGAATCTGTTGAAGGGTCAAGTTTAACCGCAGGAGATGTGACTCGGAAACATGCCAGGGAACCGGGCATTATTTCTTAAAAACGATCGATTTGATCTCGTCCATCTGGAGCATGAAACTGCCGAACGGCGCCTCGCCGAAACAGCGCGACTTCGCATCGATATCAAACTTGGTCTCGGTCCCGTCAGTGAGCTTGGCAATAACGATGACCTTCCGTTCGACCTTCTCGCCGACAGTCAGCTCCGTCAGTTTCTCGAAGGGAATCATCACCTGGGCCATGCCCTTGTATCCGGAAAAATGAAGCCGGCCTTCCCAGCTGAATTTATCTCCGGTGATCTTGTTGCCTGTTGCATCAATGACAACCACGGCAAAGTTCTTGTCCACCCGGGGTGCCCGCTCAAACCCTCCGGTGCCTCCCATCGCGGTAAGCAGGATAAAAGCCATAAAAATAATGATTGCGTTGAGCGTTCTCTGAAGCATTTCCGGACTCCTTTCGGGATTGCGCTTTTCGGCGGTATTTTTATAACATTACCACATAACGCGCTGCTGTTTCAAGGAAAAAGCTTGCAAAGAGGTATGCGTTTGTGTAAGGTACCGGGAAACACGGCGCAGCGGCCGGCCGCAATTTTCCCTTCCGAGGATGATCATGAACAATAACTTACCAGGCCTCATCGCCCTCATGGCAAAACTCCGGGGCCCCGACGGCTGCCCTTGGGACCGCAAGCAGACCACGGAGTCGCTCAAACCTTTCCTGATCGAGGAATGCTATGAGGTGATTGATGCGCTGGACGACGGTTCTCCGGACAAGGTAAAAGAAGAACTCGGCGACCTGCTCTTCCAGATCATCTTCCACGCGCGCATCGCCGAGGAGCAGGGTCAATTCGCCA
>JAJYKN010000184.1 GCA_021788515.1 Nitrospirota bacterium
CGTCGTCATGGATACCATGATGAGCGAGACCGCCGAGCTTGCGGACATCATTATCCCGGGCAGTCATTATCTCGAACGGTGGGAAGTGAACGTGAACTGGGTCACGTTCCCGGCCACGGCCATACGGCAGCCTGCCGTCAAATCCGTGATCAACGGAATGACCGAGCAGGAATTCATCCTCGCCCTCGCCAAGAAGATGAAGCTTAAGGACAAGGACGGCAAGACCCTGCCTGACACCTATCCGGAATACATCTCCGACCAGCTCAAGAACGGGCCTATCGGAAAAACGCTCGACGAGATGCTGGCGCTCCCCGGTGCGGTGTTTATCGGAGGCGAGACGCATTATGAAAAGTACAAGAAAAACGGTTTTGCCACCCCTTCGAAGAAATGTGAATTCTATTCGGAGCAGATGGCGAAAAAAGGTCTGAACCCCGTGCCGGATTATGTCGAGCCGACGTTCAAGCCGACGTCCGATTTTCCGCTCTATCTGGTCAACTTCAAGCAGTCCGAGCATACGCATTCCCGGACGTTCAACAACGACTATCTTATGGAAATGAAGCCGGACAACCCGCTCATGATGAATTCCGCGACCGCAGCGCGGCTCGGTCTGCAGGACGGAGACGCCATATGGATCGAGTCCCCTTACGGCAAGGCGAAGGCCACGGTGCAGGCAACCGAGCGGATCCATCCGGAGGTCGTGGCCCTTCATCACGGCTACGGTCATTGGGGCTTCGGGAAGGTCGCACGAGGTTCTCAGAACAAGATCAACACCTGGTGTCCTGAAGGGACCGCGGACGGCCAATTCCTCGCGGGAGTGGCGGAGAAGACCTCGGGCATGGCGGTCCATAAAGAAATCGGCGTAAAAGTCGTGAAGGCATAGGGAGGCGATAATCATGGCGAAAAATCCAAAGCAGATGGCGTGGCTTTTCAATGAGAAGAATTGCATTGCCTGCAGGGCGTGCGAGGCGGGCTGCAAACAGGAGTTCGACCTCCCCGTCGGCGTAAGACGAAGGAGAGTCATCATCAAGGAAGAGGGGAAATATCCGAACATGAAGGTGCGATATATCTCCTCTGCCTGCAATCACTGCGAGGAGCCGGCCTGCATGAAGGCCTGTCCTCAAAAGGCGATCACCAAGGAGCCGGAATTCGGCGCCGTCCTAATCAACCAGGACAAGTGCATAGGCTGCAAGCGTTGCGCGGCCGCTTGCCCGTACGGCGCGCCGACCTTCGACGAGAAAAAGAAGAAGATGGACAAATGCACTTTCTGCATTCATAGGCTGAAGGCGGGACTCCCGCCCGCGTGCGTGCGGACCTGCATGGGGTACGCCCTTTCAAACGGTAAACTTCCGGATGTGGAGGCAGGCAACGCCTTCCCCAATCCGGTGTTCAAGGGAGAGCTCGTCGATCGGCTGCCGAATTTTGCAGACCCGAAGCTGACGATCCCGTCGGTAAGATTCGTCGAGAACAAGTAAATAGAGAGGCAGGAGGGGTGGGATTCCCCGCCCCTCCTGAATTACAATTATGACGACAGCGGAAATGGTAACGCCGGGAGAGGCGTTTGGTTTACTCAGCAGCACGTATCTCTGCCCGCCGTCCCGGGAGGCACTTGAGAACTGGAAGAAAGCTCTTGCAGAGGACACCTCGATTTTTCTTGCCGATCTGAAAAAGGCAATCAACGGGGTCGATCTGAATTCGGAAGAAGAAATGGAAAATCTTTTGTCCGAGTATACCCGGTTTTTTATCGGGCCGTATAAACTGCCCTGTCCGCCGTGGGAGTCGGTCTATACCTCTCCGAAAAGACTCATGATGCAGGACGCGGCGGATCAGGTACGGGCGCTTTACGAGGGGGCCGGTCTCACGATAAATTCCGCCGAGGTAATGCCGGACCACATAGGCGCGGAGCTTAACTTTTACGCTCTCTTACTTCAGAGGTTGAACTCGAAAACGGACGGCAAAGATGATTATCTCGGGATCGCGGAAAAGCTCCTGCACGATCATCTCTTGAAATGGACGCCGGACTTCACCAGAGATATGGAAGAGGCGGCGGAGACTTCGTTCTATAAAGAGGTGGCCAGGGCTACAAGGAAGGTAATAGACTTTGTCGGGAGATAATGGGAGGAAAATGATTCCTGCGACAAACAGCAAAACAGATTATAACGCTCTTTTAGAGCAATCTGTAAAGATTCACGGTCATCTGTGCGCCGGTCAGGTGCTGGGTGTTCGAATGTCCATGCTCGGGCTTAGGGAACTCGGCCTTCATGATCCGAAGGGAAAGGACCGGAAGAGCGTCATCGTGTTCGTCGAGATGGACCGGTGCGCAACCGACGCGGTCCAGTCCGTAACGGGATGCAGTCTGGGACACCGGACCATGAAGTTCCTGGACTACGGCAAGATGGCGGCGACTTTCATGAACATTAAAACGGGAAAAGCAGTGCGGATCGTTGCGCGGGAGGATTCGCGCCAAACGGCAAAAGAATATTTTCCCGAAATCGAGAATAAATACGCGGGACAGCTTGAGGCGTACAAGATCATGTCAGATGAAGAATTATTTGACATGATGGAAGTGACCATCAATGTCGCGCCCCAGGATATGCCGGGGAGACCGATGCGCAGAGTGCAATGTGACTCCTGCGGAGAGTACGTCCAGGATATGCGAGAGGTCTATCAGGACGGCAAGGTTCTGTGTACTCCGTGTGCTCATGGCGGCTACTACGCAGTGCAAGATCCTTTCTTGGAGGTGCGTTATGCGGGAAAGCCATAACGTCCTGGATATCAGATCAAAGATATGGATTGAGGTAGACGGTGAACCCGTCTTCGGCCGGGGCAGGCGCTTTCTTCTGGAGGCCATAGATTCCCACGGTTCAATTAATCAGGCCGCGCAAGAGGTTGATATTTCCTTTCGTAAAGCATGGGGCCATATCAAAGCAATGGAAGAGCGGCTCGGCGTTAAGCTTGTGGATCGGCAAACCGGTGGCAAGAACGGCGGAGGCGCTGCCCTGACGGCAGAAGCGCGGAAGTTTCTGAAAAAATACGGAGTGCTGGAAAAAGGCATACAAGAGATCGTTGATAAACGCTTCAGGAAGGTTTTTCAAACAGTATGAGAAGATTTCTGTGGGACGTTTCCGGGGCTTTCGGCGACATCGGCGTCCTTTTTCCTCTTGCCGTCGCCCTGATTGCGAAGAACGGCATGAATCCGACCGCCCTTTTCCTGATGGCGGGCGCGTTTTATATCGTATCGGCTTTGTATTTCAGAATCACCATGCCGGTACAGCCGCTTAAAGCGGTGTCGGCCATAGCCATTGCCTCCGGATTGGGGTATGGAGTTATCAATGCGGCTGGCGTCGAGATGGGCCTTATTCTGATCCTTATCTCCGTTACGGGGTTGAGCGTGCGGCTCGGAGAAATCTTCCCGATATCCGTGATACGGGGTATTCAACTCGGACTGGGCGCCATGCTGGTAAAAAGCTCGTTCGCTCTTATGCGCGTTGACTTTACCGTAGCCGTTGTTGCCGGGCTGATTCTTGTCGTAAACATGGCTCTGATAAAGAAGATACCCCCGCTTATTCCTCTGCTGCTGCTGGGAATAGCCATTTCGTTGAAAGGGATGGGGCCGCAGACGATGGGTCCCGTCGCCTTGCATCCCGCAATACCCGACGCCGGCAGCTTCTGGAGGGGGTTTACCCTTCTGGTTCTGCCTCAGCTGGCCCTGACCTTTGGAAACGCCATCGTGGCGACGGAGGCAACGGGGAAATTGCTCTATGGCGGAAAGGCGGAGAGACTCACCCTGAGGAGCATCCCCGTGAGCATGGGCATTGCGAACATCGTGTCCGGCTTTGCCGGGGGCGCTCCCATGTGTCATGGGTGCGGCGGGCTTACCGCGCACAACAAGTTCGGAGCGACAAGTCAGCGGTCAGGCTACATCATCGGTTTTGCGCTCATTGTCTTTGCTCTGTTCTTCGGTCAATCCGCCCTTTCCATCGTAGCGGCTTTTCCCCAGGGTATCCTGGGCGTTCTGCTTTGCTACGTGGGGATGCAACATGCATTATTTGTGAAAGACGTTTTGGACGACAGAAAGTCCGTGCTCATTGCCTTCACTGTCGGCATTCTGGGATTTGCACTCGGCAATCTTACCGTCGGCTTTCTTGCCGGGTTGATGGTTCACTACGGTTTATCAGGTATAAAAAAGCTAGTTAGAGCGTAGGAGGAAATTATGTGCGATATCCATGGTTCCGAACCGGGGACCAAGCCATCAAGTAAAACAGTTCATGTAACGGAGGCCGTGGGCACGGTCCTTGCCCATGACATCACGGAAATCCGGCCCGGCGAGTTCAAGGGACGCGCTTTTAAGAAAGGACACGTCATCCGGGAAGAGGACGTATGTCACCTTCAGCGGCTCGGGAAGGAACATCTCTTTGTCCTTCACGTTGCCGAGGACGAAATGCATGAGAACGACGCTGCCGACGCAATCGCCAAGGCGCTTATGGGCGAAGGGGTCGCGATCAAAGGCGAGCCGAAGGAAGGCAAGATCAGCATTATTGCGGAGCGTGACGGCCTCCTGAAGATAGATCGAGATGCGCTTTTGGAATTCAATATGCTGGGCGAGGTCATGTGCGCGACGCTCCATGACAATACGGTCGTTAAAAAAGGCCAGACAGTCGCGGGA
>JAJYKN010000185.1 GCA_021788515.1 Nitrospirota bacterium
GCGGCGGCCGTCAACATGGCGAAGCCGGGCGATGTTGTTGTGCTTGCAGGGAAAGGACATGAGGATTACCAGATCATCGGCGAGAGGAAGACCCATTTCGATGACCGGGAAGCAGCGCGGGAAGAAATCAGAAGAAGCATTGCGGAATGCGGAATGCGGATTGCGGAATAGAAATCGACGATAATCCGAAATCAGCAATTCTCAATTCGACTATGAACGAACTCGATAATAAGCTGCTCGTTAAGCTTCCGGGGAGGATGGAGCGGGTGGAAATAACAGGAGTATCCATAGACTCCAGGAACATCAGGGCGGGGGAACTGTTCATCGCCATCAAAGGCGACCGCTTCGACGGCCACGATTTCGTCCCCGAAGCGCTCAGGAAGGGCGCCTGGGGGGCGCTCGTCGAGCGGTCCGTGCTGGAAAGCAAATTCTCCAGCCTCGGCGGCCTGAAGAACATTCTGCCGGTCGAGGACACGCTCTATGCGCTGCAAGAAATGTCGCACATGCACCGGAAAAAATTCGCCATTCCCGTCGTCGGTATCACCGGCTCGAACGGCAAGACAACGACCAAGGAAATGCTCGCCTGCATCCTGAAACAAAAAGGGCCCGTGCTGAAAAACGAAGGGAACCTGAATAATCACATCGGTGTGCCGTTGACGCTTCTCAAGCTGAACGAAAGCCACTGGGCTGCCGTTGTTGAAATGGGCATGAGCGCCCCGGGGGAGATCAACACGCTTGCACGGCTGACCGCTCCTACTGTCGGAGTAATCACGAACATCGGACCGGCTCACCTTGAGTTTTTCGGCTCCATGGAAAAAGTCGCCGAGGCAAAGGGGGAGCTGCTCGACAACCTCAAGCCTGACGCAACGGCCGTGTTGAACGCTGATGACCGGCATTTCGGCATTCTGCAAAGCAAGATGCCCGGCCGGGTCATGACCTTCGGTATCGCTAACAAGGCCGATGTCGCGGCAATTGATGTCCGGCAGGAGAAAGAGTTCACGGACCTGACGATTGCGGCGGAGGTTGCGAAGATCGATATCCGGCTGCGCACCGTGGGCAGCCACAACGTGTATAATGCTCTCGCCGCAGCAGCCGCGGCAATCGCCGTGGGCATGCCGATCGATGCGGTGAAGCACGGATTGGACGCGTTTACGCCCATTGCCGGCCGGTCGGAGATCAAAAAGATTGAAGGCAGGACCGTGCTTGCCGATTACTACAACGCCAATCCCGCTTCGATGGAGGCGGCGATCAAAACGCTGGCCGAGCTCGGCGCGGGCAGGAAATCGATCGCCGTGCTCGGCGACATGCTTGAACTGGGTGAGGCGTCAATCGAGGCGCACCAGGAGATCGGACGAAGAGCGGCGCAATGCAAGGTGGATCTCCTGATCACGGTCGGCGAGCTGGCGGCGCATATGGAAACCGGCGCGCTGAAAGCGGGGATGGCGAAAGAACGGGTGATCAGGGCGACGTCCCATGCGAATGCCGCAGAGCTGCTGAAGAAACTGTCCCAACCCGGCGACGCGATCCTTATCAAGGGCTCGCGGGGAATGAAAATGGAAAAGATTCTGGAGGCATTTTAATGCTCTATCACCTGCTGTATCAGCTGCACGACAGGTTCTCCGGCTTTAACGTGTTCCGGTACATCACCTTCCGGAGCGCGGGCGCAGTCCTGACGGCGCTCCTGGTGACGTTTGTGCTCGGTCCGTCGATGATTGCCTGGCTCCGCAGGCTCAAGGTGGGCCAGCACGTCCGAAACGACGGGCCGCAGACCCACCTTGCCAAACAGGGCACGCCGACCATGGGCGGGCTTCTGATCGTCGCCGCGCTGGTGAGCTCGGTCCTGTTGTGGTCCGACCTGACGAACAAGTACGTTTGGATCGTGCTCTTTGCCACGCTTGCCTTCGGCGGGATCGGCTTCTGGGACGATTATTTGAAAGTGGTGAAAAAACGATCCACCGGCCTCAGGGCGATCCAGAAGTTCGGGCTCCAGATAATCGCTTCAGCCGTGATCGGCTTTTTCCTCTATTATAATCCCGGCGACCCGAACAGCACCTCACTGTCCGTGCCGTTTTTAAAGCGGCTCTTTCTGGACCTGGGGTGGTTCTATATTCCCTTCGTGATCATTGTGATCGTGGGCTCGTCCAATGCCGTGAACCTGACAGACGGTCTCGACGGGCTGGCCATCGGCCTCGTGGGCATCGCGGCCACGGCCAATGCCGTTATCGTGTATCTCGGCGGGAACAAGATCATTGCCGACTATCTGAAGATCCTTTATATCCCCGGAAGCGGCGAGCTCACGATCTTCTGCGGCGCGCTCCTGGGCGCGAGCCTCGGGTTCCTGTGGTACAACGCCCATCCTGCCGAGGTGTTCATGGGAGACGTGGGGTCGTTGTCCCTCGGCGGCGCGCTCGGCACGCTTGCCGTGGTGACCAAGCACGAACTGATCCTGGTGATCGTGGGAGGCATTTTCGTGATCGAGACCATCTCGGTGATCCTCCAGGTGGGGTCCTACAAGCTGACGGGAAAGCGCATTTTCAGAATGGCGCCGATCCACCATCACTTTGAGCAGATCGGATGGCCGGAGTCCAAGGTCATTACGCGGTTCTGGATCATCGGGATCATCCTGGCACTGGTTTCGATCGCAACGCTGAAACTGCGGTGACGATAAAGCAAATACCAAATGACAAACACCAAACAGCAAATAAGCACCAAGCGTCAAATTCAAAAATTTGAAACGCTTTGAAATTGGAACTTTGCAATTGGAATTTATTTGGCATTTGATGTTTGCCATTTGGAATTTATCCACGGAGGCGCGGTGCAAAGGGATTTCAAAGGCAAGAAAGTAACCATCGTCGGCCTGGCGCGGAGCGGGGTTGCCGCGGCGCGGGCGCTTCATGCTCTCGGTGCGATCGTTACGGTAACGGATAAAAAGCCGCTGAACCAGCTTGCAGCGCAGGTAGCGGCCCTGGGCAGCGACCGTATCGCCGTCGAAGCCGGCGGCCATCCGGACCGGATCTTTTTCCAGGCTGATCTCATCGTGCTTTCCCCGGGCGTGCCCAAGATCCCGCAGCTCGTCGCAGCGAAGAGCCGCGGGGTGAAGGTGATCAGCGAGCTGGAACTTGCCTGGCTGATTTCAGAATCGCCGTACGTCGGAATCACCGGAACGAACGGCAAGTCCACGGTCACGACGCTTGTGGGACGTATGCTCGAACGGGCGCGAAAGAAGGTGCTCGTTGCCGGAAATATCGGGACCGCCCTCACCGAGGATGTGTCCCGGCTCAAAAAACAGGATTGGATCGTGGCCGAACTTTCGAGTTTCCAGCTTGAAGACATCGAGACCTTCCGGCCCCGCGTTGCCGCGATCCTGAACGTCACACAGGACCACCTGGACCGGTATCGCGACATGTCCGAGTACGGAGAAGCAAAGGCGAAAATCTTCATGAACCAGCAAAAAGAGGATTTCCTTGTTCTGAACTTCGACGATCCGCTGGTAAAGTCCTACGCCAAGCGGACATCGGCAACGGTGGTCCCTTTTTCGCGCCGGCTCCGGTATAGTCCCGGCGCCTGCGTGCTGGACAACTACCTTATCGTTCATAACCAGCGCATCGTGCCTGTTGACGAGATCAGGATCAAAGGCGTGCATAATCTCGAAAATGCCCTTGCCGCGTCAGCCCTGTCGATCTGCGCCGGGGCTGATGCACGGTCGGTCGCGGCCGTGCTGCGCGAGTTCCCCGGACTCGAGCACCGGCTCGAATTCGTGCGGGAAAAAGACGGCGTGACCTACATCAACGACTCCAAAGGCACGAACGTGGGCGCGGTCCTGAAGTCCGTCGAGGGGTTTGCCCGGCCGGTGATTTTGATCGCCGGCGGCCTGGATAAAGGCAGCGACTTCGCTCCCCTCGCCGAACCGTTCACGCGGAAAGTGAAGCTCTTGATCCTGATCGGGAAGGCAGCGGACAAGATGGCAAAGGCGCTCGGCACGTCCACGAAGACCGTGTTCGCACAGACGCTCAAGGACGCGGTAACGCTTGCCGCAACAGGGGCTTTGCCCGGAGACGTGGTGCTGTTGTCTCCCGCATGCGCGAGCTTCGACATGTTCAAGGATTTCGAGGACCGGGGCAGACAGTTTAAGGAAGCGGTGAACGCGCTGTAGCGCGAATCCGGGGTCCGGAGTGAAGAGTCTCTCGCAGGGGAGCAGAGAGCATAGGGCACGGCGCAATGATTTCACTCTCTGCCCTTTGCGCTCTGCCGGATTCAGAGAACGCATGATTAAAACAACAAGTCATACGGGGCACTACGACCGGACGCTGCTGTTCGCCGTCCTGCTGCTGCTTGTGGTGAGCGTGGTGATGGTCTACAGCTCCAGCAGCGTTGTGGCGCTCACGACCTACAATGATCCGGCGTTCTTCATGAAGCGTCAGCTTATGTGGGCAATCGTGGGCCTCGCGCTTATGGCGCTCACCATGCGCATCGATCACCGTCGATTATCGGACCGGCGTGTTGTGGCGGCGCTCATGGTGTTCTCGCTTCTCCTGCTCGCAGCGACCCTCGTCCCCGGCATCGGCAGGATGATCAACGGGTCCCGGAGATGGCTGCGGCCCGGCATGCTTTCGTTTCAGCCCGCCGAGCTTGCCAAGGGCGCGCTGGTGGTGGACATGAG
>JAJYKN010000186.1 GCA_021788515.1 Nitrospirota bacterium
GGAGAGCAGCGTCGCTCCCGCGTAGTCGATCTTGTGCGAGACCTTATGAAGCGGCCGGTGAAAACCGAGGACGATGAGCGCAAGCGCCAGTATCCCGATGGGCACGTTGATCGTAAAGATCCAGCGCCACGACAAAGCATCGGTAATGAACCCTCCCAGAAGCGGCCCCGCGACACTCGAAAAAGCGAATACTGCGCCGAACAGTCCCTGGTACCGTCCGCGCTCGCGGGGCGCGACTACGTCGGCTATGGTGGTCTGCGCAAGCACCATGAGACCGCCCCCGCCGAGCCCCTGGATCCCGCGAAAAACCACGAGCTCAGTCATCGAGCGGGACAGGCCGCACAGGCTCGACCCGGCGAGAAAAATAAGGATCGCGGCAACAAAAAGCGGCTTGCGGCCGTACATGTCGGAAAGCTTGCCGTAGAGGGGCGTCGTGGCTGTCGCGGTCACGAGAAAGGACGTGACGACCCACGACAGATGGGAAAGTCCGCCGAGATCGCTCACGATCCGCGGCAGCGCAACGCCGACGATGTTCTGGTCGAGCGACGCGAGGGCCAGGGCAAGCATCAGGCCGGCCAGCACGATCCGGACCTCGCGGGGAGATGCCGGCACGGATTCGTGTACGTCCGTCGGTCCGCTCATCATTTCCGTCCTGATCTGCGTTCCCGCCCTTTGCGCGAAGCGCACTGGTGCACGAGGAAGCCCGATACAAGACAGCTCATCCGTAACCGCGCCATCAAAACTCCTTTATGCATTGCCGTGCGGTTTAAATAATTTACCCGTGTGGAATTCGTGCCCGCAGAAACGAGACGGGTAAACACCTTCTTACGCGGTGTTTACCCGGAGGGTGGCAAAATGTAGAATGTAGCGGAGATAGTACCATTTCCTTGTGCAATTGTCAAAGCTGCCGCAGGCAGGCACACAAACGCACGTTAGCCTTTTGCTCAACTGCTTACATTCCGGAAGCGCGCGATTTCCGGAAGCCTGTTCTCATGCAGTCCCTCCCCCTCACTCTCCGTAATCTGGGCAAGGGCGTCCCGCATGAGGTTACAGGCATGAGCAAGCTTCTCGTTTGCGATCCGATAGTAAATGCTCGTTCCTTCTCTTCTGGTTCTCAGAAGTCCCCGCATGCGCATCACCGCGAGATGCTGGGAGGTATTCGCTTTCGTCGTCGCAAGGGCTTGCGCAATGTCGCTGGCGGTCAGTTCCCCGTCCTTGAGCAGGTTGATGACCTCAAGCCGCTTATGATTGGAGAAGGTCTTACAAACTTCAGCCTGAAACTCCAGAATCTTTTTTTGCATGAAGAAACACCGGCCTCTTGTTTCGGATTTGGTTAGAAGGTCACGTTCTGCCTTTTCATCAGGAGTTCACCGAGATAGGAGCCCGGTTTGACCTCGGCGTTTTTGATCCATTCCGCGCCTTCGAGGCCGTAGGGCTTTACGCAGGACGCGCAGATGTAAAACTTGCAGTCAAAGTCTTCCACCAGGCTCTTCATGAGCTCGGCAACCGGGGAGAACCCCTTCTGCCACGTGACCGACTCGGCAAAGCCTTTCCGCGCCAGGTGCACGCCTTCGTTTATGAGAAAGAAATCTATTTTTGCGTCGAAGGCCGCCATGTTCGTCGCGAGCTGGAGCGCTGCCGCAGCGCGCTCGATCGCGTCATAGGAGTGGGTGAGAACAAATACGAATTCCTTGTTTTCCATCGTGGTCCCCCTGTCGTTTTCTTTTTTTCCTGCCTGAGAAGCGAACTCTTAATGGGCGCATCCGCCGTCGGTGCTGTGGCCGCCGCAGCAGCCCTGGAGCGTCAGCTCCGGAAGGCTTTGCGTTGTGAGCAGGGCCATATTCGCCCCGATGGTCTCCGCCTGCGAGCGGTGCACTTTGATCCCCATCTGGTTCAGCCGGGTGAGCGCGCCCGCGCCGATGCCGCCGACCACGATCGCATCGACTTGCTGATTATCGAGCGCCTTCATCGGGTTGCACGCGCCATGGGTGTGGTGCTGGTCTCCGTTGTTGATGGAGGCAATGCTGTTCGTGTCCGTATCCACGACCACGAATACCGGCGCCGATCCGAAATGATTGTACACCGAGCTGTCGAGTCCGTCGTTTTTCTGTACTGGAAAACAGATCTTCATGCTATGTTCCTCCTGATTGAACGTATCCTGCGATTATTCAAATACGATGGCCCCGCCTTTGCTCAGGGCCTCCGCGACCTTCTTTCGTGCGGCAGCAAGCACTCTCTGTACGGTCCCCCGTGATATGCCCATTCGGGAACCGGCTTCTTCCTGAGTGAGATCGTCGAGGTCGCACAGTTTCAGCGACTCGAGCTCGTCACGGGACAGCACTATCTGTTTGACCTCGGACATCGGTATACCCGTAGGCTTGAATGCTTTTCCTTTGAACGTGCATTGACAATGTCGCGGTTTCTTGCAGCGGGGAGACATAGTGGCCCTCTTTTGTTATGTGCATATGCACACAACATACCAGACTCCTTCACGCTTGTCAAGCGTTTGGAGTATAATTATGACTCCCTCTCCTGCGAATGCTGTTTTTCTCAATTTCGATTCTGCAGGAAAGCCCGCTCCCGGCTTAACGGGCTGTTTGTTTTTTCTACCTTCTCCATCCCGCCCACGCGGGAACGCCGTTACTGTCCCTGAGGATGAGGACGCTGTCGCCCTTTTTTACTTCAGAGGCGATAATTGCCGGCTTATCGGAGATCGTCACGCACGAACCTTTCACCTCGAGTGCGTCGCCTTTCTGTATCTTCGTATCTTGACGTTCAATGTACCACTCAGGGCCAAGATGAACGTCAACGAGTCCTTTGTCCGTTTTGAGCGTAAGGTGAATTCCCGAATACATGCCTCTCATGGGCGTTATTTTATTGATTGAATCCACGGTACCCGAGACGGTCTCCACGGTCGCAGGATTGAACATTCTCTGGTACTGCGATCCCATGCCCCACCCGCCGCTCCCGCGATACCCCTTCCAGGGACCTGCAAGGGAAAGGGATGAAACGAGGATCATTGCCGCTGCAACTGCCGTTGCTATGCTGATTGTTTTTCTCATGACTTCCTCCTTTGTGACGGGTTTATGTTTTTTGAAACAGCAAATCGTCTGCTTTATTGCTTCAACGTGAAGCTGAACGTACTGCCTTTATCCCGCTTGCTCTCCGCCCATATCCTGCCGCCATGCGCCTCGATAATGGTTTTCGCTATGAATAATCCCAGGCCGGACCCCTTTGTGTCCCGGCTTATTCGATAGAAAGCGTCGAATATATAGGGAAGGTGCTCTTCCGAAATGCCTCTGCCCGTGTCTGTTACCGATACAAGAATATCATTGTCCGCATCGGAAAGTCTGACGACTATTGTTCCGCCTTTGCCCGTATAGGTTATCGCGTTATCGAGCAGGTTGGCGATGACCCGGTCTATCATTGCCGGATCGGCAAGTATCGTAGGCGGTGTCTCTTCCGAAACTTCAAAAAGGATGGTTATGCCTTTTTTGTCAGCCTCTATTTTTGCGGCTTCGACGGCGTTGTTCATGTTTTTTCTGATGTTGAAAGGACGGGGAACCGGTATATATGCCTTCGCTCCGATGCGGGAGAATTCAAGAAAGTCCGCGATCAGGTCCGAAACTTTGTACAGCTCCTCCCGGATCGTTTCGAGGTAGCTCTTCTGTTTTTCCGTGAGCGCGCCCGCTTTGCCGGCAAGAAGCCGTGACAAAAATCCTCCCGCGGTCGTGACCGGATTTTTCATGTCGTGGGCGAACATGGAAAGAATATTTTTTCTCTCCCGCTCCCGCTGTTTGGCTTCGCTGATGTCCCGGAAAAGCTCTACCGCGCCGGAAAGGTCGCCATCCTCGTCGAGCAACGGAGCGGTGGTGACGGAAAGGGTGATTTGCTCTCCGTTTTTCTTTTTTATCGTCGTCTCCACTGCAATGGCCTGCTCCTTCAGCGAGAGAGCATGCTTGAGCAGTGGACAGGAGTCTCTATCGAGAGTACCGTGGAGAATTTCAAAGTGAGGCTTGTTGATCACTTCATCCCTGGAATAACCCGTTATTTCTTCCGCGATAGGATTAAAATCGACAATGTTCCCCTCCCGGTCCGCGATGGAGAAGCCGACAGGAAGATTTTTTATTACCACATCATATATTTCGTTTTTTTTCATGCCTGGTTCGTTCTCAGGTGCCCGCATCGTTTCCCGCGCCACACGCGCAATCTGTGCATATGCACATATCATTAGCAGATAGCAGCGGTCCTGTCAAGGGCAGGTCAGGACAAATTTACTTTTTCTTTTGCGCAGAACCGTGCCTAGTTTCAATAATAAACACGTTGCTGTTCAGTAACGCAGAGCTGTGCACTTTCTTTCATTTTTCAGGTATTCGTGGGAAGAGAACCTCAATATTGGATTCCTCTTCTGTTGGGGTTGGACTTGCAAGCATACTTGAAAAAATTGCGGCAAAATATAGTTACGTCCCGATAGCTCGAACTTTGACGTTGAGGAAGCGTATAGGTATACTATGAGCAGCAGCAATACGCTTGAGGTCAGGAAGGGGGCTTACTATGTCTGACAAGTACGACCGTATCGCTATTGTGACCGGCGCTACCTCGGGAATAGGTGAAGCAACGGCAAGAACGTTCGTTACCGCACGATTTGGAGTGGTCGGC
>JAJYKN010000187.1 GCA_021788515.1 Nitrospirota bacterium
TTCGACAAGGTCGCAATCTCTCCCCTTTTTAATGCATCCTTTACGAGAAAACCGAAAATGTCTCTCTGCGCATTTTGATCTCGGCTGCTCTTATCCTTGTTATAAAATAGCATATCACAGTTGTATATGCGCTATTGCAGTAGTAAGAAAATACCGGCGCTGCATCCGCCCCTGACGAACGCTCCCCGGTTAGTCAGGGTGGGGGCCTTCCTGCGAATTTTCCAGAACAACCCCTGTCACCGCGTCCACTCCCACCTCGCGGGTGATTCCGTCCTTGCGGACGTCAAAAGAATACCGCAGGCCGCTGCCGCCGCTCTCCTTTTCCAGTTCCTCGGCGACAATGACGCCGGCGCAGGCCTTTTGGGCAATGCGGCGGGCGTGGTCAAGACTGATTTTGGCGTCCTTAGCGTATTGCCGGCCGTTGAAGTCATGGGCGGCCGCTGCCGCTCCCTGCTTTGATTGCCCTGCGGAAGCTCCTCCGACAACGATAAGGGCTGTTAAGACAATGCCAATGATGACTGTCATCAGCTTTTTCATATTGATCACCTCCTTTCGTGTAATAGCGTAAGTAAGCTGCATTTAATTTCAGCTTATGAAACAGTATACGAAAGAAAGATTACAGGAAGATGAACGCGATGGGGTGTTAACCAGAAAGCACAAACAAAATTAGTAATATTGCAATTCGGGGGAAAGCCAGCCACTTTGCCTCAGGGAGCCGCGAGGACCAGACCTGATGATTTCATTTTCAGTACCCAGCGTGTTTGCAACGGACAGCGAGATGGCCTCCGGATCTCTCTGCTATAATAAATGAAGAATGAAAAACCAGGCGCAGCGAACGGGCAGCGATCCTTCGACAGGCACGGGATGAACCGTAGAGGAGGGGCGTGAAGTCAATTCCGTTCATGCTGAGCACGTTGAAGCATGCGTTTTTGTCGGCGACATGCTGTTTCGCGTTTGTTGACTTATCTTATTATGAAAGCAATGGCGCTGAATCATATCTCGAACCTTTCGGAGAACAAGTCGCCGCTCGAACTGGCTGACGTGCCGATCCCGGTCCCTCGGGAGCACGAAATCCTGGTGAAGGTCTCGGTCTGCGGCGTGTGCCACACGGAGCTGGACGAGATCGAGGGACGGACGCCTCCGTCGAAGTTCCCGATCATTCCCGGCCATCAAATCGTCGGTCGTGTGGAAAAACAAGGAAGGAACGCGGGCAAATTCAAGGTAAACGATCGAGTCGGCATCGCATGGATCCATTCCGCCTGTGGTGCCTGCGCCTTCTGCAAAAGCGGCAGGGAAAACCTCTGCAACGATTTTAAAGCAACAGGCAGGGACGCAGACGGCGGATATGCTGAGTATACGACAATCCCCGAGTCTTACGCGTACCCGATACCCGAATTCTTTTCCGATGCCGAAGCAGCGCCTCTTTTATGCGCAGGCGCCGTCGGCTTTCGTTCGCTTCGTCTGGCAAACATGAACAACGGCGATACGATCGGGCTGACCGGGTTCGGCGCATCAGCCCATCTCGTGCTCAAGACGGCGCAGTATTTATATCCTGCTTCGCGCATCTACGTTTTCTCGCGTACCGAAGGGGAGCGCCTGTTCGCGAAAGAGCTTGGCGCGACTTGGTCGGGGGAAAGCGGAGAAGAACCACCGGAGAAACTTCACGCAATCATCGACACGACGCCGGCATGGCAACCAATCGCCCACGCCATGAAAAACCTTGAGCACGGCGGTCGCCTGGTGATCAACGCGATCCGGAAAGAGGAGCAAGACAAGGATGCGCTGCTTACGCTCGATTATCCCCGCGACCTCTGGATGGAGAAGGAGATCAAGAGCGTTGCGAACATCACGAGGTCCGACGTCGAGGAATTCCTGACCGTGGCGGCAAGGATGCTGATCAGACCGGAGATCCAGACCTATCCCCTTGAAGAAGCCAATAGCGCTCTCATGGAACTGAAAGAACGAAAGATCCGCGGCGCGAAGGTGCTGAGGATCGGATAGCCTCACCGGGTATTCGAAAATCGAATACCTGCCCTTCGATAATCATATATTTTTTCTCTTGCCCGTCCTGTCCAAAACCATCCTCGTTCACCTGAACCACGGGTAACCCTTTGATTCAAAATGTATTTCCTCTTTCAATAACCGCGCCAGGCAACTCTCCTCGTTCTGGCATGAGCAATGCAATCTATCACGTCGAAAGTAGACTTAAGCAGGAGACGACTATGGAATACAGCTTGTCGGGATGTCTGAAAAGGATCATGGGGATAAGCGTTCAGGAGGGTATCGAGATGCGCCGGCCGATTGTCGAAATTGATCCGGGCAAAAGTCCGGCTCCAGTCAAAACAAAAAAAATACAGAACCTGACGCGGGTGCTTCAACCGGCCCACACGCTCAGGCTCAGGCCCGATCCGGAGCCGGTCCTTTCCGAAACAACACGTCCGCTGCCGCTCGCCTGGTACGGGACCACGGACATGGGCAAGATAAGGCGCTGCAACGAAGACAACTTCTCGGTCCTTGCATTTGCAGACAAAGCCCTCTTTGTCGTTGCCGACGGCATGGGCGGACATGATGCCGGCGAAGTGGCCAGCAAGATCGCGATGAATGCCGTGTGCAGGGTCGTGCAGGAGGAGCACGGACAAAGCAGCGGCCTGCTCTCGCTCGTCGAGCGTGCCGTGCAGCAGGCGAACAATGAAGTGCGGCAAGAGGCAACGCGCAAAGGATCGAACATGGGGACAACCCTCTGCGTCGCACTCGTGGCAGATGACGCAGCGTTCATTGCGAACGTGGGGGACAGCAGGGCCTATTGGATCGAGGACGGGTCCTTCTCCCAGGTCACCACGGACCATTCCCTGGTGGCGAAACTGGTCAACGCGGGCAAGCTCACAAAAGAAGAAGCCAGGACCCACCCCAAGGCCAACCTGCTCTTTCGCACGATCGGAACCGATGAGAACGTCGCAGTGGACACCTTTCGCGTTGCGCTCAAGAAAGGCGGCACGCTCCTGCTCTGCACGGACGGGCTCTGGGGAGAGGTTGCGGACGACGATATACGCAAGGTCTGCGCAACGGCACTCGACGTCAAGGCAATGGGAAACAGGCTGGTGGAGCTGGCAAATGAGCAGGGAGGGAAGGACAATATTACGGCGGTGGCCGTGAAGGTATTGTAGTAAATCAGCATGGAGCAGAGAGCAAAGAGCAGAGAGCAAAGAGCAAAGAGCAAAGAGCAAAGAGCAAAGAGCAATGGGATCAGTTCAGCGCTCTGCGCTCTGCAAAAGACGAAGCCGAAAAGGAGGAACAGACCATGAAGAATGAACTAAACGTACGATGCATCATGAGCAAGGACGTTCTGCCAATTACCGGGTCGGAGCAGGCGGTCTATGCGCTGGTAGATATCAAGCCGAAAAGCAAAACAATGGCTGGAGCCATGGCCGCAAACTTCGCCCTTGTCCTTGACCGGAGCGGTTCCATGGACGGCGAAAAAATGGAGAACATGAAGGAAGCAGCAGGCTACGTGGTGGACCATTTGAGCGACCGCGACCTTATTTCGATCACGATCTTTGACGACCAGGTCGAAACGCTGGTTTCGAGCCAGGCTGCGGAGAATCGAGATGAGATCAAGACAAAAGTCGGATCAATCATCGCACGCGGCGGGACCCAGATATCCGACGGGCTCGGCGCGGGCCTCAAAGAAGTAATGAAGGGATATGCACGGGAGCGCGTAAACAGGATCCTCCTGCTCACCGACGGCCGGACCTGGGACGACGAGGACGCAAGCCTCAGGCTGGCTGACGAGGCGGGCAGACAGGGGATCGCGATCACGAGCATCGGCATCGGCGACGACTGGAACGAAAAACTCCTGCTTCAGATCGCGGAACAATCACGCGGCAACTCCCACTGGATCCAGAACCCCATCTCGATCCTTGATGCGTTCCAACAGGAAGTGGACGGCATGCAGGCCGTGGTTGCAACGAACCTGAAAGTCCTGATGCGCACGAGCCCGGGCGTCCGGCCCATCAAGGTATACACCACGGTCCCGATGATCGCGGATGTAACACACAAAACCGTGAACAACAACATCGTGAGCGCAGAGCTCGGCACGTTCGACGGCACAAGGGGCCAGGCAATGCTGATCGAGGCGCGCGTTCCCGCAGAAAAGGCGGGAAAGTTCCGTCTCGGCCAGGTGGAGGTCTCTTACGACATGCCGGCGGAGGGTATCAGGGCGCAAAAGAACAAGACTGACCTCTCTGTCACGTTCACTGCCGATGTTGCTGCAGCAGCGAAGGTAAACGCCGAAGTGATGAACATGGTAGAGAAGCTGAGCGCATTCAAGCTCCAGACCAGGGCGTTGACGGAAGCGGAAGCGGGCAACATCGCTGCCGCGACTCAGAAGCTCCAGGCTGCTGCTACCGTGTTCTTGAACCTGGGTGAAGAGGACCTTGCCGAAACAGCGGAAAAAGAAATCCTGACGCTCAAAAAGACCGGCAGCCTGAGTTCCGCGGGGACCAAGAAGCTTGAATACGGCACGAGGAAGCTGACGCAGCCGATGATGAAGTAGGCAGAGAGCAAAGAGCAGAGCGCAGAGAGCAGGACCCTCTGCTCCATGTGCTATGCAAAACTAAAAAGAGGAGGACAGTGCAA
>JAJYKN010000188.1 GCA_021788515.1 Nitrospirota bacterium
ATGATGACCTCAGCCCCGATCTCCATAGCGCGAAGCGCGGCCGCCGTATCGGTGGTGAAGTAGGGGTTGCCGGTGCCTGCGGCGAAGATCACGACGCGGCGCTTCTCCAGGTGCCGCACTGCGCGTCTGCGAATGTACGTTTCCGCGAGTTCGCGCATTTCGATAGCAGACTGCACCCGGGTGACCACGCCCTTGTTCTCAAGGATGTTCTGAAGCGCCAAGGCGTTCAGCACCGTGGCCAGCATGCCCATGTAATCCGCACTGGCGCGCTCCATGCCCTTCGCGGCGCCGGACAGGCCGCGAAAAATATTGCCTCCTCCGATGACGATAGCGACCTCGACGCCGAGGTTGTAAACTTCTTTCACCTCGGACGTAATGGTGTCGAGAACGGCGTGGTCGATGCCGTATCCCTGGTCGCCCATAAGGGCCTCGCCTGAAAGCTTGAGCAGGATGCGTTTATATCGAGGAGGCGTCATAATATTCTCACGTCAACAGAAGCCGAGTGTTCACCGGGCATTCCCCCGCATAAGACGAGGCCTGCTCGGAAGTTTTCACTAGCAAGAACGAAAACGTTCCTGACAGGAAATTATTTGCTTCGGTTGTCCGAGTTATTTCAGCTGCGCGGCAACTTCCTCAGCGAAGTTTTCTTTCTTCTTTTCTATGCCTTCGCCGAGCTGATAACGCACAAAACCATTGATGGCTGAGTTCGCTCCGGCTTTTTTCAAGAGGTCCCTGATTTTGAGCCTGCCGTCAGGGTCCTTGATGTAGACCTGGTCCAGAAGGCAGGAGTCGGAGTAAAATTTTTCGAGTTTGCCGTCCACGATTTTGCCGATCACGGCCGCCGGTTTGCCGGATTCCTTGGCCTGGGCCTCGTACACAGCGCGCTCGCGCTGCAGCGTGTCTGCGGGCACTGTTTCACGGTTCAAAAACTGCGGGCTGGCGGCAGCGATATGCATCGCTATGTCCTTGCCGAGTTGCTCGTCGCCGATGTAGTCCACCATGACGCCGATGCGCGTGCCGTGGAGATAGATCGCGATTCGGCCTGCGGTTTCGAAGCGTACGAAGCGACGGATCGCTATGTTCTCGCCGATCTTCTGGATCAGCGCGTTGCGTTTGGCTTCAACGTTCTCGCCGGCCATGGTAAGCTGCGAAAGCGCCGCAACGTCAGCCGGCTTGTGGGCGGCCACCAGCTCGGCGAGCCCCTTTGCAAAGTTCTGGAAATCCGCGTTTTTAGCGACAAAGTCGGTCTCGCTGTTGACTTCAATCAGGACGCCGACCTTCCCGCTCCCTTCCAGAGAAGAAGCGATCATTCCTTCGGAAGCAACCCGCGCCGCTTTTTTTGCGGCCGCTGACAAGCCTTTTTTTCTCAGGATGTCGACGGCTTTTTCAAAATCGCCGCCGGCCTCTTCCAGCGCCTTCTTTGCTTCCATCATGCCGACGCCGGTCTTTTCTCTCAAATCTTTCACTGCACTTGCAGATATCGTTGCCATTTTTGAAAAGCCTCCTTCTCTATCTCTTGCCGCTCCGAGCTCACTGCCGCCTATACCGTTTCTTCTTCAACATCGGCATCGGCTGCATCTGCAGCGGGTTCTGCTGTCGGCGCTGCCTGTACCTCGCCGGCCGCCTTTGCGGCTTCCATGGCTGCGCCCTGTTCCTTCACGATGGCCTGTCTGCCTTCAATCATGGCATCGGCGATCTTAGAGGCCATCAGGCGGATGGCGCGGATCGCGTCGTCGTTACCCGGGATGACATGGTCGATATTGTCGGGATCGCAATTGGTGTCTACCACGGCAACGACGGGAATGTTCAGCTTGTTCGCTTCCTGGACCGCAATTTGTTCCTTGCGGGGGTCGATGACGAAGAGCATGGACGGCGGCTGCGTCATGGATTTGATGCCGGAGAGGATTTTTTCAAGCTTAGTGCGTTCTTTTTCAAGTCCGGCAACTTCTTTTTTCGTGAGCTTGTCGTAGGTGCCGTCTTCCTTCATTTTTTCGATCTTTTTGAGCCGGTCGATGCTCTTCTTGACAGTGTTGAAGTTGGTGAGCATGCCTCCGAGCCAGCGGTTGGACACATAATACATCCCGCAGCGTTTGGCCTCCTCGGTGATCGAGTCCTGTGCCTGCTTTTTGGTGCCGACGAAGAGGATGTCTTTTCCTTCCGATGCCGACTTGCGGACAAAATCGTAGGACTCCTTGAAGAGCTTGAGCGTTTTCTGGAGATCAATGATGTAGATCCCGTTCCGCTCGCCGAATATGTACTTCTTCATCTTAGGGTTCCATCGTTTTGCCTGATGGCCGAAGTGAACCCCTGCTTCCAACAACTCCTTCATGGTAATCGTGGACATAATGTCCCTCCCTCTGGTTTTACCGCCGCGCCGATCATCCTCCTTGCAGATCTCCCGTTTTGTGGGAGGCACCCTGCCAGAAGTCCTGACGCGTGTGTAATGTAAGATAGCCTTCTAAAAAGGCGACCCTTAAAATAACACAGAGATGAACGCATTTCAAGGAAAATTTCTCTCTTCCGGTTTTTTCCTGCAACACTTCGAGGCATAAATTTTTCGCATTTTTAGAACAACCTTCCGAGAATTTTCTCATGCTTGCAAAAACTATTTTGGTATGGATCCTAGTAAAATCAACGCGTTATATTCTGGCACGCTTGATGCAATTTCATTGTCAGACAGAACACAAAAGGAGGAAACTACCATGAAGACCACTATCGCAAGAAAAACAGCATACATCGGGGCAGGCGCAGGCTTGGTACTGTTTGCACTTTTTGGGCTTCTCCCAGGGAGCCTTTTAGGCGGAGCGGCGGGCATCAACATCGCTGGATGGCTCTTCGGCCTTCCTCTGGATCCCGGGCTCTTGTCCAGGATGATCGTCCTCGCATCTATGCTGGTTGGCATCCTGGTCGCGGGGATCGTGATCGTGACAGCATCGTCGACCGTCGGGTGGCTTTTCGGCAAGGTGCTTGAATCAGGTACTCATGCGAAAGAAGCCGGATCTGAAAAAAACTTGTCTAAAGCGGAAGAGAGGAGATAGCCATGAAAAACGAGATAGTAAAGGCGGGAATGAAGATTGGTGCGGCAATCGGGGGGCTGGTATTCGTCATATTCGGAATCATGCCGGGGTTCTACTTCGGGAGCTACGGAACCCTGATCCTGCTCCAGAAGCTTATGGGCGGCACGGTTGAACCGACGCTCTTCGTGCGTGCGGTGGTTGTGATGGGGATTGTGGTCGGGATTGCCTGCGCAGCGGCGGTGAGCATCGTGGTCGGAGGGCTTTTGGGCACGGCGCTGGGTTTTGTGGTCTCGGCTCCCGCAGCGCTCCGCGAAAAGCATGCAGCTGCCGAAAAGGCATAAATCCCGAATAAAGAAGCGGAGAGTATCGGGCAGAATAAGTAATGAACTCGGGAGGCGGAGAAGCGGCACCGCCTCCCGTATTCGTGTGAACAGAGCATGTTCAACAGATCTGATGCGTTAACCCTTCCCCAGCCTGACCGTCCCTTAGCATTCAGCACCGTCCTTCTTAGCCTGTATGAAGGAAGTGATAATGTTGCAGCAAGTCCTTGCGCTGTCATCTCCCCACGTTACAATATATTGATTTGAAATGTTTTTTGTGTTTTTCCGCTGCGATAGAACGCGATAAATTTTTATCACTATTGCCTGCACAAAAGGCTTGACAAAACAGGCTAAATTGTTTATATTCGCTATTCTTGATAAAAAATACCACAGCAGCGAGGCGGGAATTATGGGAACTTATTCAGCAAAAAAAGAAGATATTCAGAGGAGCTGGCATGTCGTGGATGCGAACGGCAAGACCCTCGGCAGGCTTGCTACGGTGGTCGCATCAGTGCTTAAAGGCAAGACCAAGCCGATTTATACAAAACATGTGGATACCGGAGATTTTGTAATCGTGGTGAATGCCGAGAAAATTCATCTGACCGGCAAGAAACTCGATCAGAAGATATACTACAGTCACTCCGGGTTTCCCGGCGGCCTTAAGTCTATTACGGCAGGCAAGCTCCTTAAGACCAAGCCCGAGGATGTTTTGAAAAAGGCGGTTGAGGGGATGCTTCCGAAGACCCGTTTAGGCAAGCAGATGCTCGGCAAGCTCAAAGTGTACGCCGGGGACACGCATCCCCACAGCGCACAGCAGCCTGTGGAAATGAAACTCTAAAGAATTGCGGAACAATCCGTTTAGGAGGATTTAATGTCAGCAGCGGTATCAAGATACTATGCAACGGGAAAGCGCAAAAATTCCATCGCCAGGGTTTGGATGATGCCCGGAAGCGGCAAGGTCACCATTAACGACAAACCCATGGACCAGTACTTCGGCAGGGACGTGCTCAAGATGATCATTCGCCAGCCCTTCGAGGTCACCGGCACTGTGGACAAATTTGATGTGCTCGTCAGTGTGCTCGGCGGCGGCAACTCCGGCCAGGCAGGAGCCATTCGGCACGGCATATCCAAGGCGCTTCTCGCCGTGGATGCCGAGTCACGCGGCAAATTGCGCAAAGAGGGGCTGTTGACCCGCGACCCCAGGGCCAAAGAGCGTAAGAAGTATGGTCAAAAGGGCGCCCGTGCGCGGTTCCAGTTCTCGAAGAGATAAGGGATCATATA
>JAJYKN010000189.1 GCA_021788515.1 Nitrospirota bacterium
GTAAAGTACGCAGAACAGCAGGAACCAGTTCACGAACCCGATGTATATCTGGGAATGCCGTTCTTCCGAGGTGTAATCGACCTTGAACATAGGCATGATCCGCGTCGTGATGCCCTGGTACACGATAGAGAACATGCCGCTGATCATGGCTTGCGACGCGATGACCGTGGCAATGATGGAGAGGACCAGGAACGGGATATAGAGGAATTGCGCCTGATGGTAGACCATTTCAAACAGCACGTTCTTGGCATCGGGATGCTGAATGAGAAAGGCTCCCTGACCGAGATAATTGAGCACCAGGGCGGCAAAGACGAAGTACCAGGCCCGGACGATGGGTTCCCGGCCGAGATGCCCCATGTCGGCGTAAAGCGCTTCGCCTCCTGTTGCGCAAAGGATGACCTCGGAGAGCACGAAGAACCCGGTGATTCCGTTGTTAAACAGAAAGGCAAGGGCATAATAAGGATTGATTGCCTTGATCACGGCAGGGACCTGGATGATGGAGGCCAGCCCCGAAACCGTCAATGCGCCGAACCACACCAGCATCAGCGGGCCAAAAGCCCCTGCGACGCGCTCCGTTCCCTTCTTTTGGATCGAGAAGAGCAGGATGGCGATGGCGCCGGCAATCACGACGAGGAAATTCTGGTTCATCCCCTCCAGCCCCTTGATCAGGAGCATGCCCTCCACGGCGGAGAGGATACTGATGGCAGGAGTAATAACGCCGTCGCCGATGATGAGCGAAATGCCGATAAACGACAGCAGCGTGACCAGCCCCACCTGCCTGCTTTTCTTCAGCAGCGGCACCAGAATCTCCCGGAGCACGATGGTCCCGCCCTCGCCGCGCTTGCCCAGGCTCATTGCGAGCCAGGCGTATTCCACGGTCACGAGGATGATGAGCGTCCAGACGATGAGCGAAAGCACGCCGATCACGTTTTCCACCGTCGGCTTGGTCAGGAGGATAATGACCGTGAGCGTATAGATCGGACTCGTGCCGATATCGCCGAAGACCAGGCCGAGTGACTTAATAATTCCTTTTGCGGGGGATACCTTGTCAGGCATAATGGGATAAGACAGTGACGATCGGCTGTCGGGGCGTACGGAATTCCTATCGAAGTCTAATAGAGTTTTCGCTTACCAGCGAGGTGAAGCGACACAAAAAAACACGGATTAAGGGATAAGCCTCAACCCGTGTTTACGATAAGCCGACTATCCAGACTATCCATAAGGAATGAACAGGGAGCATGGCACTACGCCTTTTTTTCGTCCTTGTGTTCCAGAGGCGTTGCTGTCTGCTCTTCTTTCATCGCCTTTTTAAAAGCTTTTATGCTCTTTCCGAGTCCCTCTCCGAGTTCCGGCAGTTTCCCGGGACCGAAGATGATAAGAACAATCACCAAAATCAGGATCAAATGCATGGGCTGAAACATGCCTTCAAACATGGGAAATCCCCTCCTTCAGGTTGACTAATTATACCGGCCTTTTCTCTTGCTGTCAATTTATAAATTCTCCTGCAAGACGCGGCTCAAGAGACCTGAAGGATACCTTACTATTTTACCACCAGCACGGGGCAGGAGGCATAACCGATCACCTTTTCCGTTACGCTCCCCATGAGCAAGCGGCGAAGGCCCGTCCTGCCGTGAGACCCCAAAATGATCATATCGGCCTTCTGTTCCATTGCAAGGTTATTGATCACCTGATAGGCTTCCGCCTCGCCCACGAAGGTTTCCGCCGGAACGCCGGCGGCCCCGGCCTTTTTTTTTGCATCGGCGACAAAGCTTTTTGCTTTCTTGACGAGATCTTCAACCGCCTGGGGCGCCTCGGCGTAAAATTCCGGGGGCACATCCACGACCGACAGCACTTTCAACTCGCCGCCATAAGATTTCGCAAAAGCAATTGCCCGCTCTGTTGCCGCAGCGCTGTACTTCGAACCGTCTGTGGCAAGCACGATCGTCTTCCAGCCCACCGTGGTCCCGTTCGGGACAACGAGGACATCGCGCTGCGTATGGCCGATGACCCGTGCTGTTGCCCGTCCCACAAGCATTCGCTCGATGTTGCGCAAGCCGCGACGCCCCATTACGATCACATCGCAATTCTCGGCATCGGCGAGGTCCACGATCCGTTCGTAGATCTCACCTTCCTCGCAGACCGTTTTAACAAGCATCCGCTCGGTCTTTGCGATTTTCTCGACCTCGGTCAGGGCATCTTCGCAGGGTTTCCGAAGAGCGGCCCGGATGTCCTTGATGCCGAGGATTTCTATCTCGCCTTCGTAGGGCGGAACCACCGACGTGACCGTAATCCAGCATTTTTCTTCGTTGGCAAGCTTAAACGCCTGATGCAGCGCGTTCTTGCTGGACTCGGACCCGTCAACGGCTACAAGGATCTTTCTATACCTTCCCATGCTCCAGGGCTCCCGTGGCGTGTTGCAGTCTTTCGGCCTGACGCCCCTGCCACATGGCGCGCAGGACGATAAAGGCGCCGAGCATCAGTGCAAAGATCATGATAGCAAAGCTCGTCGTCTTGAGCAACGAGACCGTTCCCTCACTGAGCTTTTCGATCAGCCCGAGTTGGGCGAGATACACCGGGACCATCAGGCCTCGGCTGAACAGCACGATCACCATGATCAGGCCCATCACGACCTTGATCATAAAGGGCTTCACATAGGTGGTGCCGATGGCGCCGAGCTGGATGCCGAAAAGCGAGCCTGCGAGAATGATCATGGCAAGCCGGATGTCGACCAACCCGTGCATGGCATACTTGAGCGAACCGCCGAGACCCATGACAAAGGCGATCACCAGTTCCGTGGCCGAAGCCATGAGACTCGGCGCACCGAGGACGTAGATCATGGCAGGTACGCCGATGAACCCGCCCACGGCGATCGTTGCCGCGAGCATGCCCGTGGAGAACCCAAGGGGAATGGTGAAAAGGATGGAAACGCGGGCGTCGATGCTCTTGAAATAGACCATGGTGCCCGGGATATTGATCGACTGCACCCACTTGGCCAGCTTTCCCGTAGTTTCCGCTGTCTGGGAATTGCCGGACTTGTAGGTCCTCCAGGCATCGTAGAGCACAAAACCGCCGACGGTCGCAAGGATCACGACGAACGCCACGCTCACGTACAGGTTGGAACCTGCGTCGCCGAAGGTCTTTTTGATATTTTCCTGGATCTGGGCCCCGTAGAGCACCCCGGCCTCAGCCGAGATGCCGAGAACGATCCCGAGCTTCACGTCCACCTGTCCGTATTTGGCCCGTTTCAGCGCTCCAACGAGCGCCTTGGGAAACTTGTGGCACATATTGCTCGCCACTGCCACGAGGCCCGGGACGCCGAGGCTCATCATGCCGGGTGTCAGAACGAAGGCGCCGCCTGAACCGATAAAGCCGCTTACAAGACCGCCCACAAAACCCACTCCAAAGAGATAGAGGATCGTGATGGCATCGAGATTGATGAAATTCGACAGGATGTCGTGCATGTTATTTTACCTCCATTTTTTTCTTTGAGGCCTCGACGCCTAATACGGTCCAGAAATGACCGGTGAACGTGCCGTGAAAATACGAGAAAACGAACGCCGTGATAATGGGCAGGAGCGCATACAGTCCTCCCTGTGCAAAGGTACTGTTCACCACATCCTGCTTGACCAGGAGCGTCGCGTAGAGTGCTGCGGAGATGATGCCCATAACGATCATTGCGCCGACCGGCTTCTTTTTTGTGCTGCTGTGTGCCATGATAGTCCCTCCTTAGATTAAGATTAGTTTTTTGAGTTTCAAGTCTCCGGCTTCAAGTTATTAAAACGTGGGACTTGAAACCTGGGACATGAGACTGATTAATTACGCTCTTGCCCCATCCATGACTACGACGAGCGGACATTTCAGTTGCCGCCATAATTCCGAAAGTTCCTTGTCCCGTTTGTTGCAGTCATCGTCCAGGCTTGCCGGGGACTCGATGACGGCAAACAGTATTTCTTTTTCGCTGTCCGTGTAGTCGATAATTTGTTGTTTGAGACAACCTGATCGGGAGATCAGTCGAAAAGGAATGCCCGCTGCACGTAGTTCTGATTTGAACGAGGAAAGCAGGGGATCGCTGCTCTGGCTCCCTGCACGGGAAGTGGCAACATAGAGGATGTCGAGATTGGCGTTGATGCGCCTGGCCGTGTTCAAGGCGTACTTCAACGTCTTCGGGTCCACCTGCCCTGCTTTGAGCGCAAGCAGTACGCGCCGGGATTCTCTCATCAGCGAATGCGCGGTCTCCAGATCCCCTTCTTCGGCAAAGGTCGCAGCTGTCAGGGCATGTTCCACCATGTTCATCATCTTCTTGATATTTGTCGTCACCATGGTCCCTCTGAGAAATACAACAGTTTCACTTCATTCCTCGCGAGTCACACCTTCCCGCACTTCAGTAAACCTCGGGCCTATTAGTCGGCGCGCAGTTCTTTTCTTGCTGCAGGTCTCTGCTCGATGCGTGCAGACGGCCGGCCTGTCTTTCTCAGCTGAGTTTCCTTCATGATCTGGCGAGCTGTCTCGAATTCGCCTTCCTCTGCGAAGGCGGCCGCCACCATTGCTGTTTCGAATTTTTCCATTATGCTTTTCATGGTATGTTCCTCCTTTCTCGATGATTTTCTTGTGCGCCCTT
>JAJYKN010000190.1 GCA_021788515.1 Nitrospirota bacterium
AACACCGTTCTCCGGTATGTGTTCTGGGCCTGTACATACTCGTTGTACCGCAGGCGGGCAACGGCTATCCTGTTTTCGGTCCCTTCCAGGCTGTCCTGCAGTTTCAGAAACGATTCATTGGCCTTGAGCTGGGGATAAGCTTCCTGCAGCATGAGGAGCCGGGAAAGGGTCCCTTCGAGCTGGTTGGATGCGTCGATCTTGCCCTTTACCGTGCCCGCCTGAAAATACTTCGTGCGCGCGTTCGCGATATCCGTAAAGACCCCTCGCTCGTGCTTGGCGTAGCCCTGGACCGTTTCCACGAGATTCGGGATGAGGTCGTAGCGCCGCTTCAACTGGTTTTCGACCTGGGCCCACTGGGACTTGACCTGCTCGTCCATGGACACAACCTGATTGTACTGGCCCACGCCCCACATGATCGATAGGACAGCGATCAACGCGATGACTCCGAGGATGATCAGCAGTGTTTTGACTCCGTTGCTCATTGTTGCCTCCTAAGATTGTAAAGTGTACGGTTTTCATGTTGCGGGCTCGCGACGTGTGACCGGTACCAGAAACTCCGAACCCTGAACTTTGAACTGTCGTTCTCGTTACCACCCCCCTGACGCGCCGCCCCCGCCTCCGCTTCCGCCGCCCCCGCCGCCGAAGCCGCCGCCCCCGCCGAAGCCGCCGCCGCCGCCGGACCAGCCGCCTCTTCCGCCTCCCACTTGGGAGACTAAAAGAAGGAAAAAACATTGGCGGGGATGGGTAATGCATAGAATGAGCGCAATCACGATAAATGCGACGACCATGATGGTCTGGAAAGCTCCGAGCGGCTTGTTGCCCGAGACAGTGCGGGGTTGGGCCGCCATGCCCGGCATGCCGGTAATTTGTACGCCTTGGTCCGAGGCGATCGTATTCGCTACAGCGAGCGTTGCTGCATAGATACCGGCGCCGTAGTCGCCTTTTCTGAAGTAGGGTACCAGGTACTCCCGGCCGATCGAACCGACCAGACTGTCGGGAAGCACGCTTTCAAGACCGTAGCCGATCTCGAGGCGGTACTTGCGGTCCTTTACCGCCACCACGATCAAAACGCCGTTGTCTTTGCCCTTTTGCCCCAGTTTCCAGGCTTCCTTTGTTTTGAAAGAGAATTCTTCGATACTCTGTCCGTCCAGACTCTGGACCGTGAGCACCAGCACCTGCGCCGTTGTCTTCTGCTCCAGTTCTTTCAAGTATGCGTTCAACCGGGCCTGGACCTCTTCAGGGATTACTCCGGCCAGATCGACGACGTAGTCGCGCGGCGTTGCGGGCGGTTGCGGTGTGGAGGCCGGAGAGCTGCTTACGAGGACAACAATGACGAGAGCGGCTGCCGCGAGGAGTTTCTTAAATATGGAGGTCATCGATGATCTTTCCTGTGGCTTCCAGAGCGTGGTAATAACGCTCGAATAAAACATGCAGTTCCTGCTCTGCGGGCCGGAGGAGACCGGCTTTGAGACTCAGCAGCAGATCGAAGATATCGGTTTCGAGCTTCGCCGCATGGACGAGCGTTTTCACCACATCCGTCCTCTGGACCGGCGGTTCCTTGCCGAGCAAGGTGATGATCGCCCGGAAAAGAGCCATAGAGCCGGTGATGGACCGAACGAGAACAGTTGCGAGTTGGTCCCTTTTGCCGAGGGAAGAAATATATCCCTGCCTCACGTGGATGAGCTTGGTTTTGATCTCTCGCTCGCACTGCAGCCGGAGGTTGGACTTGACGATCTGAATGTCCTGCAGAATATCCTTCCCGTATACGGTTTTGTGGATGAGTTTGAAGTCGAGGAATTCGACAGGGAACGAGTCCAGCGAGTGTGTGATGTACCCCGGAGTCATCACGAGCGGCGCGGCGATCCGCTTTTTGCCGTATTTCTTCCCGAGCGGGGCAAGGAACGCGATAAACTGAAGGTCCATGTCGTGCAGCAGGACCAGGGAATTGATGTCCGACAGCTTTTCGTTATAGTCCTGGATGACGGCGCTGCCCACAATATGAAAAGAGTGGATGTTTGACTTATGCGCTTTGATCAGGTCTTCCACCATGGGCGATATTTTTTCTGCAACGACAGGATTCAGGCCGGAGAAATCGAAGGTATTCATAGAAGCACATTATAGCACAGTACAGCCCGCTTCACAACGCAAAGGGCGTGACGGGTGTTTGCAAGGCAAGCATCCGCGCGAAGCAAAAAAGAATTAGAGCTTTTCGGCTCCCAAAGGTGTATACTACCTTTTCGAAAAGTGCGGATATCCTGTCCTTCCGAAATGTGCTCTTTTTGAGACTGCGTGCCCGGCACGGGAAACATAAACTGATCCGAACTAAGGAGATCCCATGGTAGAAAAGTATGCTGCAGGTGAAAACATCGCGTCCTATTGTACGAAGTGCAAAATCAATCTTGATCATGCCATTGTTGCCATGACGGGAGAGACGATCGCCAAGGTGAAATGCAAGACCTGCGGCAGCGTGCACAAATTCAGAAATCCGGCCGATCCCCCGAAAGTTCGGACGCCGAGAGTGAAAAAAGTAAAAATTGATGCGGCCGTAGCGACCTGGGAAGCCGGTATGGCGGAGGCGCGAGGAAAAGAGCACGTATACAGTATGGGTGCTAAATACCGCATCGGCGATGTCGTCGATCACCATACCTTCGGCAAGGGGATCGTGCGGAAGCTCTATATGAACAAGTGCGATGTGCTGTTCAAGGACAAGGAACGGTTGATGGCCTCGGCCAATTAACAATTAACGTCGCCGGTTGGGGGCGATGGGAACGGTTGGTTGCCCGGGGCAAGAGAGACGGAGCAATAATATGCTGGTTGACGGCAAGAGCCGTCCCGGCATTTTTTTATCTGAAATACCATGACGCCGCACCCCTCGAATATCGTTCTGATCGGGATGCCGGGCTCGGGAAAGAGCACGGTTGGTATTATCCTGGCCAAGCTGACGTCGCGCAGCTTCATTGATACCGACGTTCTCATCCAGACGCGGGAAGTTCGCTCCTTGCAGGACATCGTTGACCATGACGGCTACCTCTTCCTGCGCGAGATCGAGGAAAAAACCCTTCTGGGTCTCGATCTGCGCAACCATGTCATTGCCACCGGCGGCAGCGCCGTGTACAGTCCCGCTGCCATGCGGCACCTCAAGTCGGACGGGGTCATCATCTTCCTTGACGTGAACCTGGAAACGCTGAAAGTCCGCGTTGCTGATTATGCTACCCGGGGCTTGGCAAAACGACCGGACCAGAACGTAGACGACCTCTTCGCGGAACGGTCCGCCCTGTACCGAAAGTATGCGGACAGGACTATTGATTGCGCGGGTGTCGGTCATGAAGAAGTTTGTGCGAGGATCATGCAAGCGCTGAAGACAGGACAAGGATCGTGAGCGTCCATGGCGAAGAGCACGCCGGCACGGCGCTATCGTCATTTTCCCGCGTTCTGCGATTTTGCGCTTCACATTTTGTTTTTCCCGAGTTATTATGATTCGACGTTTTCGCTAATGAGCTGCTGCAGGAGGCACATGTGAAGCTGGTGGAAGTCGCATTTCTCGTTTTTCTTCTGAATATCCCTTTCGGCTACTGGAGGGCGAATGTGCGGAAGTTTTCGATCGCCTGGTTTCTCTCCGTGCACGTACCGGTTCCCTTTGTCATTGCCTTAAGACTGCTCTCAGGGATGGGCTTTCACCTCGTAACATTCCCGATCATGCTTCTTGCCTATTTCGGCGGACAGTTCTCGGGCAGCAGGATCTATCACCTTCGCAAGATGAAAGCAGGATCGCAGGTCAGCTCCTGTCTTGTTTGGGACCTGGTGGGCCGAAGTCAAAAGCAGTGGTAAAATTAGCGGGCAAGGAATCTGCAGTCGATCTCCGCGCTTAAAAGCACAATCCGCTCTCACAGCCTCGTTTCGCCCGAGAGGCCCTTCTCAAAAACGGAAGCGAATCCCGGCTTTATAATAGTTGGAATACACGGCTTCCGTTTCCACGCCGATCCAAAAGCTTTGCCAATAAGTTCTGTAGGGGTGAGGAAGCAGGTAGGCAATGGCCGTATGCGCAAGGATTCCTGCGCCAAAAACAAGATCTATTTTCTGCTTGGAGGGATGGTCCCCCAAGAGGGGGCTTGTTTCATCCTTATGGTAATCATTGTCCTGATCACAGGTAAATGTCCTGGTTTGTTCCCAATCGATGATCGTAATTGCGACAAAAGCGGCCTGCACGGCTGTATCCGTCGCTGTCCATGCGGCCCTGTCTTCACCGACAGAAAGTGACGGCAGGAAAAAGACCAGGAACATTACGACGAAAAGTTTCTTCATAATAAAAGGCTAGCACTGCTCTGTCCGAAACTCAAATGTACGTAATATTCTCTCAGGCTGATCAGTGATTCTAATTTCTCTGTTGCGAAAAAAAGGCAATATACGTCCGTAAAATGAAAGTTTGTACAACCTGTGCTGCTCTTGCTATTCTGTCCGCACTCCGGCATAATGTTTCATGCTTCTCATCTTTCCCCCTGTCGCAAAGCCTTGTGAGCCTCCTGCCGGCATAGCCAAACTTGCGGCTGCGCTCAAGGCACATCATATTTCCTGCACAATCCTGGATGCGAACC
>JAJYKN010000191.1 GCA_021788515.1 Nitrospirota bacterium
CCTTGCACAGGTCCCGTACATGCGGCTCGTCGTCGATGATGAGGACGGTTTCGTTGCCGCTGATGTCCATGGCCTCGGACCGGGCCTCGATGGAGGCGTCCGTCGAAATCGGAAGATAGATGTTGAACCGGGTCCCCTTCCGCGGTTCACTGTAGACGTTTATATAACCGCCGTGGTTGGTGATGATGGAGTGGACGATGTAGAGGCCGAGGCCGGTCCCTTTCCCGACCTCCTTGGTCGTGAAAAAAGGATCGAAAATTTTCGCTTGCGTATCGGGGCCGATGCCCATGCCGGTATCCGACACCGAGAGCTTGATAAAGCCCGGCCCCTGGGCCGGCGTAAGGCTGCTGACTCCGGTCGCCGGATCGGCGACCGCGGTTTCCACGGTCAACGTGCCGCCGTGGGGCATGGCGTCGCGCGCGTTTACCGCGAGATTGATGATCACCTGCTGGAGCTGAGACGGGTCGGCCGTCGTCGTCGGGAGTAACGCGTCGAGGTGCAGGACGACGTCGACGTTTCTCGGGAAGCTCGACCCGAGCAAATCGATGGACTGGTTGATCAGGTCGTTCACGTTGACCGGCTTTGCTTCCATCTTTTCCTTGCGCGTGATGGTCAGGATTTTTTTCCCGAGCGCGGCGCCCCGTTTCGCGGCGTCGTTGATCACGGACACGGGCTTGTAAAACGGGTCGTCTTCCTTCGTCATCTTCAGCATGATCCCGGAATAGCCGAGGATCGCCGTTAACAGGTTGTTGAAATCGTGCGCCATGCCCGCGGCAAGGGTGCCGATCGCTTCCAGTTTTTGCGAACGCACCAGCCGTTCTTCGAGCCGCTTCTTCTCCGTGATGTCGATGAGGTAACCGTCAAAACCGGTAATCCTGCCCGCCTCGTTGCGCTCTGCGTACAGGGAGAGCGCGATCGTGAGTTCGTCGCCGTTGCGCGCGACGGCCTTGTCCTCGATGTGGAGCGTTTTTTCGGAAGCGGCCCGCTTCATGCACTGGGTCGCGCTTGCCTCGCCGATCAGGATGTCGCATAATTCCGTTACATTGCCGAAGAGCTTCCGGAACCTGTCGTTGGCTTCCGTGATCGCGCCGTATTCATTGATCCGGAAAATTGCGTGTTCGACGCGTTCAAAGAGCGACCGGATGCGCTGTTCCGACTCGATGAGTTTGCTTTCATTTCCCCGCACCGCCTCGCACATGCGGTAGAACTCCTGTGCGAGCTCCCGGATCTCGTCCGGCGAGTGCCGGAAGATGTCCCGGTCCCCGGGCAGAATGCCGTTCTTAAACTGCGAGATCGACCCGTGGAGGGACGTTACGGGGCGGACAATGTACCGGCGTATCAGGTAATTCAGAGAAAGAATTGCAAAGAGCGTAATGACGACAGAAACCGCAATGGTGGCGACCACGATCGATGCAAGCTCCTTCTTGATCGTGGAGGAGGAAAGGGTTATGCGCACGAACCCGATGGTTGTAAGCGGGGAATTCTCAAAGGCCTTGAACATGATGGGGTCGTAAAAGTCATAACCGCCGGCCACTTTGACGGAGAACGGCGACGACGAGACCTTGAAATGCCTGACGGCTTCCGGGTTGGGAAGGTCTTTGAGGCTGGTCAGAGGATAGGCATCGAGCGCATCCCAGAGGTCCGAATACACCTGCGCCCGCGACACGTCCGGGGCCTGGATGATGTAGGACGCTTTTTTGATGAGGTTGAGGTCTTCTTTCAGGAGGCCTTCCTCGGCGGCTTTGGAGAGCGAATAGGAGAGCGCCGTGCCCCGGACGACCAGGCTCTGTTCAGCGTTTCTGCGGTAAGCCGACGTGAAGAGGTAGGTGCTGAAGGCGCTTATGAGGATGATCGTGAGCGTTATAAAGATGGAAACCCGTGTCTGAAGGGACGCTTTCACCTGAAAATACCTTTCTCGAAAGCTCCTCCCCCCCGATGGGGGAGGAATCGAAGGCGGGGGTGATGAGCGAGAAGCGGGTCCGTGTCGATTTTCACCGCCCTGTGCGGACGCAGTTCACGACCGTTCATTTGATGTCCCGAAGCGATATGACATTCTGCGATTTGAGGAACTGCTGCCCTTCCCGGCTCAGGACGAAATCGACGAAGCGCTTTACCTCGGGACCGGAGGACGCGGGGACAAGAAGGTAAAGGGGCCGTTTGAGCGGATAGCGATTTTGGATGATGGCCTTGTTCGTCGGGGCCACGCCGTTCACCTTGAGCAGTTTTACGTTCCGCTTCCTGGCGCTCGTGATGCCCGTTGTTGCGAACCCTGCGGGGGTCTCCTCCACCAGTTGCTCCACGATGCCCGATGATGCCGCAAAAAAGGTGTTCGGGGATTCCACGGGATCTTTCCCGTTCAGGACGAGAGCTTTGGTTGATGCTTCGACGCCGGAGAGGCCCGTCTTCGTGCGGGAAATAAATACCTTGAGCGGAGACGGAGCGCCGTGAAGCTGGCTCCAATTGGTGATTTTTCCGGCATAGATCGACCGGACCGTGTCGAGAGAAATGTTGTCCAAAGGATTCGACGGGTGGACGATAAAGACCAGCGCGTCCCAGGCAACCTGGACGCAGACGATCTCTCCGGAATCGTGCGAATCCGGAACCATGCAGGAAGCGGCGAGATCGACTTTGCCGCTCTTCAGGTCCTCGCTGCCGACGACGCTGCCGCCGCCCCTGACGAAAACTTTTACGCCGGTTCGCCGTTCATATTCCCTGGCCAGCGCCTTCAGGTAACCGACATCGCTGATAGAGCATCCGCTTATGGTCAGATAATCATGGGAATGAGCTTGCGAAGGATGGAAAAGGAAAAGCGAGATCAGAACTGCGAGCTCCTGCACGCCGATCACGCGGAGAATGAAATTTTTCTGCATCGTATCACGGTGTGTTCTGTTCGATTGCATCCATACCCCGCAGCTGCACCGACTAATAATATCAATAATACCATTGATGCTTTTTGAAAAGCAAGAATATATTTTCTTGAACGTCGGGAGTCGCTTTTCGCGGCAGGAGGATGCTGGATTAGGATATCCGCTAAAATTATTTATCATCAATCATGTAAATTTGCCGGCATAGAATCTCTGTTGTTTGAAACTACAAGTTGCAAAAATATTTTTTTCTCCCTACTATACTATGGCACCGCGATGCGAAATGCACCCCGGAAAAACGGCACGAACGTCTTCCCGAGCAAGCACTCAGAATGGAAATATGAAACTTCATATTTCCTCCCTGCACCCCATCTCTTCCCAGACCGGAGGGATGGGGTGCAACTTATTTACGATGACCATGGGCGTCGATCCATGGATGACTTTCCTCGCTGCTTCGTTCCGCTTTTTCCACAAAGAGAAATAAAAATTAAAACCGCTGCTTTCCTGTTTCCGGAGCCTCCGCCGCAGAAAAAAGTAGCCTGATGCCCCAAAGGGGCGTATGATGCGGCGGAATGAGGGCGGCGTTCTGGTTGCCGTTTGAGCCTATGGAAAAGTTTATCTCAGTGATCATCCCGAATTACAACGGCGGTTCAACAATCGGGAAATGCCTTGAGGCGGCATTTGCCTCGGACTATGGAAATTTCGAGGTGGTCGTCGTCGATGATTGCTCCACGGACAACTCCGTCGAGATCATCAAACGGTATCCCTGCCGTCTGGTCCGCCTGGAGCAGCATGCCGGCCCCGGCGCGGCGAGAAACGAAGGGGCGAACAACAGCAGGGGAGAGGTGTTTTTTTTTACGGACGCCGATTGCCTCCTGCAGAAGGACGCTCTTGCGCGCGCGAACCAGGCGGCAATCGAACACTCCGGCGCGGTCATCGGCGGGACATACACGCCGCTGCCCTTTGACAATGATTTTTTCAGCGCCTTCCAGTCGCTCTTTATCCACTATTCCGAAACAAGGAAGAAAGAACCGGATTACATCGCGGCCCACGCCATGATCATGGACGCGACGCTGTTTTACGCAAGCAAAGGATTTCGCCGGCATGTTCTCCCGATCCCGGAGGACGTGGAAATGAGCCACAAGCTGCGCCGGACCGGTCATCGCCTGGTCATGGAGCCCGGGATCCAGGTGCAGCACATTTTCCAGTTCACGCTCATGAGGTCCCTCGCGAACGCCTTCAGGAAGTCGATGTACTGGACGATGTATTCGCTTGAAAACAAGGACCTGCTGGCTGATTCGGGCACGGCGTCAACGGAACTGAAGGTGAACACCGGTTGTTTCTTCGTGAACGTCCTGCTTGCCGTTCTTAGCTTGAGAAGCGTTTGCTCTCTTGTGCCTCTTATCCTTCTCGTTGTCTTCAACCTGGCTTTCAGCAGAAAACTCCTCAAGCTGTTTTCCCGGACAAAGGGCCCTCGTTTTGGCGTTCTCGCGGCTTTGTATTACGCCTTGGTCTATCCTGCAGCAGTGGGGGCTGGCGCTCTTGCGGGCATGGTGAAACAGGTCTTGATGCGTTGGGTGTAGAAGAGGCAGGCGAGTTCAGGTCTTCGGTGTTTTTCTCTTGAACAGGTCTTTCGCAACCCAGAGCCAGAACAGGCTCCGTGCTGCTTTTATCACTGCCACGAGATCGTCCCAGGACCTGAGCGAGAGAATCCTTTTCATGATGT
>JAJYKN010000192.1:0-2096 GCA_021788515.1 Nitrospirota bacterium
GTCAAGGCCGCCGGTATGATCGTGTCGACCGCCCTGAGACGCTTGCGGCCGGCTTTTTTGAACATGGCTCTCTGCAGGTCTTTTTCCTCGTCGTAATGGTCGAAGATGGGGTAGTCCGCTTCCGGAATATCCTTGGTGAAATACCCGCACCCTTCGAGACGGACCGCGCGCCGCGGACCGCGTATGGTCGGTCCGAAGATGCGGCAGATATGGGGCCGCTGGTTGTAGATCAAGCACGCCCCCTTGTCGTCGAGCGCAGGGCAGGACATCTTTGCCGATCTGCGGGAGATCGAGTCGATGGCGGGCAGGGTCTTGAGCAACGGGTCTTTCCGCGAAAAGGCCTTCTTCTTCTCCAGGATGTCGAGCTGCTCATTGGCTTTGGCGATCACGCGTTTCCTGGTGTCCGGCGGGACCTCTTTGAGCGCCGACCGGAGATGGATCGCGTCTAAAAGGGTGATGTCGAAGAACCCGACGGAGCAGCACTCGTAACAGCCGCTTTTACACTGCACCCCGTGCTTTTTCGTGGCCTCGCGAAATTTACTGCTGGATTTTTCCAGAAAGGTTGCGTACTTCTTCACAATACGATGCATTCGGAAAATACCTTCCTTGAACAGGGGAAATAAGAAAATGGTAGGGGATTATACGGGCTTGAGGGCTGGTTTGTCAATACGGAACGGGGTTCAAAAGCTTCTGGAGAAGCAGGCTGTCTTCCAGAGGTGAAGGGAGAGGATATCGAAAGAGGTCAGTTCTTGCCCCGCGTATTTGCGCCGGCTGTCTTCGGTTGCCTTACTCTTCTGCCGGCGGTCGCATTTGCCCCCCTTCCGGACCATGATCTCTTCCCCGGCCTCCCAAGGGGCCTCTGCCGCGATTGCCGGTCCGGGCGTTGACGATCATGTTCTGCATTTCGCGCCTGAATTCCTGCTGAAAGAGCAGGAATCTAGCTTGCTGCTCGACTGTCAGGATCTCCTGCAGACCTTTCCATTCCTGTTCCCGCAGGCCCTGCATGAGACTCTGGTTCTTCACAATTCTATCGAGGGACGCTTTAATTTTAGCTTCATCCGGTTTCTGTGCTTTCAGCTGCAAGCGCAGTTCCCGCATGCCTGCCGCCTGCTCCTGCATGACGCCCTTGCGTTGCTGATCAAAGGAAGTGAGAAGGGACGCCAGTTTTGCGCTCGTTGCAGTGTCGAGTTTCAGCTGCTCCGTGAGCCGCCAGATCCTGACGGTCTCAATTTTATTCCTGATCTCTTCCCTCTTTTGCTCCGACAACGCATTGCCCCGACCTCGCTGATTATCAAGTCCCATCATGCCGTCATACTGGCCGCTTGGAGGCCCTTGCTGGGCGTATGCGATTAACGGCGCCACACCTATGGTCAGAGCTGCCGATAGCAGTATGGAAATTAATAATGACCTCGTCATGATCCCTCCTGTTCCCATTGATCGAGCATGGTGGAAAGCTGTTCGGCTTCTTTCGCGGTTAATTCGTCCGTTTCCTCGTAGATATCGGCATCAGTAACGTTCACCCTCGCATGCTCTGCCTCACGGGCGATCGAGGCAAGCTCGTTTCCCGCCCAGGCGGACACCGTATCAAGCTGGTTGTTGTCGAGGGCGCTGATATGCACACCGTCGACCACGATGGCCTCATCTGAAAACTCATATCCCCGCGGCGGAGAGACGACGGCGCCTGTCCGGGGAAACCGAACGGCGATCAATGATATCATCAAGATGATCCCGACTGTTACTGCTCCTAAAACCCACCGGGGCAGGATGAGCCGGTCCGCAAGCCACGAAAGATCGACGCGCCATTTTTTTTCTTTATGTGCCTGAACGGCCCGGAACACGCGATCCGGCATCGCTGCCCAGTACGTCTCGCCGGGATCGGGCACAATTTCTTCAACCAGAAGCCGAAGAAGGGAAAGTTCCTCGCGGCAGTCCTCGCACGTGGAAAGATGTTCCCGGACCCGGACTTGTTCTCCTTGCTCAAGCTTCTCATTCAGAAAAGCGGGGAGCAACAGTTTTATGTCTCTCTTATCGCAGCTCATTCTCATTCTCCGGATCAGGTCCCGGTGCTTCACCGGGTTCTTTCGCTTTCATGACCA
>JAJYKN010000192.1:2106-4579 GCA_021788515.1 Nitrospirota bacterium
CGTGATGAAAGTTGGCTTTGGCCGTGCCGACGGAGCATTTCATGATCCCGGCGATCTCTTCGAACTTTTTTTCGTCCTGCACCCTGAGCATCAGGGTCAGGCGCTGCTTTTCCGGCAAGCTTGCCAGCGACTGTCGCAGCATCCGCCTGTTTTCGTTGGCGATCATGGTTTCAAGCACCCGGGGGGTCCTCCTGATGATGACTTCGTCGATGGGAACCTGCTCGATGCGGGCCCGGTCACGGTAGACATTCTTGGCGAGGTTGATGGCGATTTGGTAGAGCCAGGTTTTAAACGTCGCCCTGCGCTCGAAGGTCCACAAGCCCGTGAATGCCTTGACGAAGGCCTTTTGCAGGAGGTCCGAAGCATCCTCGTGGTTTCCGACCATGCGGTAGAGCATGGCATAGAGCTGTTTCTGGTATTTTCTGACCAGATCGTCAAATGCTTCACGCTCGCCGGCTTCGGTTCTGTTGATCAGATCGAGGTCTTCGTCCATACACGCGCCGTGTGCCTGTTAATGAGACACGGGTTCAAGGAAAAGGTTGAATCCCAAACGCTTCTCTTCATGGTTTCGCCGGCGCCGGTTCCCTGTCCTGAACGTCCCGGTAAAGGCACACGCGGTTTCTTCCGGAACGCTTTGCCTGGTATAATGCCGTATCCGCCATGGTAACCAGATCTGCGGTGTTCTTCGTGTCCAGGGGAAAGGAGCTGACGCCGATACTCACGGTTACCCGCAGCTCGCCGTCGAACACCCGGGTAACGAGCGTTTTTTCCAGGACTTTTCTGATCCGTTCCCCCATCTGTTCCGCGCCTTTGCAGTCCGTGTCCACCATGCCTACGGCGAATTCCTCGCCCCCATAGCGCGCTACGAAGTCAGAACCGCGGGCGGCATCCTTCATGACCTTTGCCACGGCCTTGATTGCCACATCCCCCACGGGATGGCCGTACTTGTCGTTGACGTTCTTAAATTTGTCGATATCCATCAGGAGAATGGAAAAGGGACGCGGCTCGCGATTGAGACGCTTATATTCTTCAGCGAGTTTTTCCATGAAGGTGCGATGGTTCAAAAGACCGGTCAAACCGTCGGTCCTGGCCAGGTTGCTTATCTGCTGGTGGAGGATGGCGTTGTCCATAACGAGGGCGACCTGGTTCGTCAGGGTGTCGAGAAAATTGCGGTGGAAGTCGGAGAAGGCATGTGCGCGCAGGGACCCCAGAAAAAAAGCGCCGATGAATTTTTCACCGGTGACAAGGGGCCAGCAGGAGAGGGACCGGAGTTGTTGCGTAAGCCCGCTCGTGGTATCGAGCAGTCCAACCGCATCTCGTTCATGCAGATCGAAAAAGTGGTACGGCGCCGACTGCCCCTGCTCCCACTGACCCAGCATCTGGTTGATGAGGGAGCCTTGCTCAACGGGGAAAGGTTTGTCCTCCTCAACCGTGTTCTCGCTGCCGAGAGACTTTACCACGGAGGTGATCTTTCCCACGAGGGACCGGCTGGGTCCGGTGAAGGTCACGGAACCGCTTTGATGCACGATGGCGATTGTCCGGTTCTTGTCGTCGTACTGCACGAAGACGCAAAATTCATGGGGGACAAGAACGTTGATCTCCTTTGCCAGGCGCTCCAGGATATGGTCGAGTTCCAGGCTGCTGTTCAGGACGGTGCTGATTTCGTGCATGGCCGCAAAGGTCGTCGCGCGGAGGTTGAGTTCCTGGGAGACCCGGATCTTTTCGATGATCTGGATGAAAAAGGGCGTGAACCGCGCCAGCAGGTCCTGTGTTTCGAGGGAAAAGGCGCCTCCCTCAAGGCTGTCCACCGCGAGCACGCCGATGTTATTTTCGTTGTGCACGATGGGGATTACCAGGACGGATTTCACCGGCAAGCGCCTCGTGTAGTACCCGAGGGTCCCGGTCGTCTGCTCCATATTCGAGAGATATTGGGGCTGCCGGTATTTTATGCACCCGCTGATGACCCCGTTATCCTGCTCCGGCTTCAGGACCTCGCCGATCGGGGCAAGATACAGGCTGTCGCTGTCGCTTCTCCGCGCCCGAAGGACGAACGCATCGCCTTCTCCGATGCGTTCCTTGAGGAACAGGGCATAGGCGTGGGCAGGGACGAACTCATAGATCATGTCGATGAGACCCGCGAAGGCATCTTCCCGGGTTCGGGCCGCCTTAACATTCGATGCCAGCTGGTTCTCCTCGGTCAGGGCCTCAATAGTATCGTTGTCTGCAAGAGGGTTGATGGCGTCCGCGTGTTCTATGAGCTTTTCCAGTTTGTCCTCTGCCTGTTTCTTTTCTCCGCGCGTCCGGTGCATGATGTGCGAGATGATTGCTGACACCCCGAAGAGGGACAGTGCGAATCCGGCATAGACGGGCCATTTCTCAGCGTTCCATTGCCCGGACACGAACAGATTCGCTGCTTCGATCGCGAGGATGAGGCCGGTTGTTGCATAGGCCTGCCAGACCGGCAAGAATGCGG
>JAJYKN010000193.1 GCA_021788515.1 Nitrospirota bacterium
AGCCACGGTCGCCCGACCCGGGTCATGACCGCGCTCTCGATGGACCAGGTGGCCGAGCCCTACATCCGCCGACGAGCCGTGCGCCACCTCGAGAAGGGCCGCGTCGTGATCTTCGCGGCCGGCATGGGCAACCCCTACTTCACGACCGACACCCCGGCCGCCCAGCGCGCGGCCGAGATCGAGGCCGACGTCGTCTTGAAGGGCACCCACGGGGGGGTCGACGGCGTCTACAGCGCGGACCCGATGAAAGACAAGACCGCGACCAAGTTCGATAAGCTGACGTACATCGAGGTGCTCCAAAAGGACCTGCGCGTCATGGATGCAACCGCCATTTCCTTGTGTATGGACAATAGCCTTCCCATCATCGTCTTCAATCTGAACGTCTCCGGCAACATCAAGAAAATCATCTTGGGAGAAACCGTCGGAACTCTCGTTACCGGGAGGAACAATGCTTAATGAGCAGAAGAAAAAAGCAGAAGAGAAGATGAACAAGGCCCTGGAAGTCCTGAGAAAGGAATTTACAACCCTCCGGACCGGCAGGGCGTCGCTCGGCATGCTTGACGGCATCATGGTGGATTACTACGGCACACCCACGCAGCTCAGCCAGGTGGCGAATATGGCAGTGCCCGACCCGCGGCAGATCACCATTCAGCCTTGGGAAGCAAAGATGCTCGGCGAAATCGAGAAGGCCATTCTGAAATCCGATGTGGGACTCACTCCTTCAAATGACGGCAAGATCATCCGCCTCACCATACCCCAACTGACCGAAGAGCGCAGGCAGCAGATCGTCAAGCACGCGAAGAAGCTGGCCGAAGACGCGAAAGTCGCCGTCCGCAATATCCGCAGGGACGTGAACGACGAAATCAAAAAGAAAAGCAAGGATAAGGAAACCCACGTTTCCGAGGACGAGATCAAAAAACTGCAGGACGAGATCCAGAAAACGACTGACAATCATATCAAAAAGATCGATGAGCTTCTCGTGCATAAGGAAAAAGAAATTCTGACGGTCTAAGCGAATGGGCTCATTTTTGCCCTTCGCAGATCGCCGGTGTCGCAGCGGAACACGCTGCCTAATAATATCAATCTCATCTTCTGAAATCCCCGGATTTTTTGTGCGGCCGCCCTTTTTCCCCTCTCGATGCAAAACTCTCGGCTAAGGCCTTTACTGCATTTTATTAGCAAAAGTATATAAGATTATTAGGATTTTTTATAAGTTGCGTCCGATTTTTTCTTGACAAAAAACGGGCGTTCCTGTAGATTTTTTGTAATCTTAAACTATTTCAAAAGGAGTTTTTGCCATGGACATGGAGGGGCCTTTATTTTTTCATGGAACTCGTAATATTCCCGTGCAGGTTATATATACATGGCTGGCCATGGCGATCCTTATCGGGCTTTCGATCGCAGCGCGATTGACCCTCAAGAAGTCAGCGCCTACGGGCGTTCAGAACTTCATGGAGACTATCGTGAGCGGCCTAGAGAACTATGTAGTAGAGATCATGGGACCTGAGGGAAAGCACTATCTGAGCCTGATCGGCACATTGTTCCTTTTTATTCTTGTGTGCAACCTACAGGGCCTTGTCCCGGGCCTGGATTCTCCGACAGCGAATATCAACACCACCCTTGCCTTGGCACTCGTTGCGTTTTTTGCAACCCACTATATCGGCGTCAAGCGGCACGGCCTTGGGTACATTAAGCACTTTTTCGGCCCGATGTGGGTTCTTGCACCATTGATGTTCATCATCGAAAGCATCAGTCATGTGGCTAGAATTCTCTCGCTTTCCATTCGTCTTTTCGGAAACATGATCGCCAAGCACATATTGCTTCTCGTATTGTTCTTTCTATTCCCTTATTTTTTACAGGTACCTATTCTCGGTCTCGGTCTCCTGGTAGCCTTTGTGCAAGCGGGCGTGTTCGCGCTTTTGACGATGCTCTATCTTGCCGGTTCGATCGAAGAAGCGCACATCGGTGGAGAGCATCATTAAGCTTTTAACCCCGGGCAACATCTATTCCTGCTTGATGCAGGAAGTACCCGGGTGGTAGTGCTCCGGTGATATCCGGTCAACATCTTTTTAAATTTTAAGGAAAGGAGACAACTAATGAAGAAAATCACTGCAATCATGCTTCTCGTTATCGGCCTCATGCTCGTAGCATCCGCAGCCTTTGCAGCAGAGGCGGCAGCAACCCCTGATGCGGCCAAGCTTTCGTTCTTCGGCACCGTCGCCGCTGCTTCGGCCATCGGTATCGGCATCGCGGCCCTCGGCACCGGCATCGGCATGGGCCTCGGCATCGGCCGGGCGGTTGAGGGCATCGCGCGCAACCCCGAGGCATCGGGAAAAATCATGACCACCATGATCGTGGGTCTGGCCCTGATCGAGTCGTTGGCCATCTACACGCTCGTCGTAGTCATGATCCTTCTGTTTGTTAATCCCTTCAAAGTATAAACAAGCTGCCATGACACAAAAAAGGGGGACGGTTCATTGAACCGTCCCCTTTCTATTTTCATTTTCTCAGGGGTAAATTCGCACTTTCCGCAAACATGAAATCAGGAGACTCAGAGTCGCAAATTTACTATAACAACAACGTACTCATGCTACTTTCTTATCCATACTGGCCTCTCCCAGGACTTTTTTTTCTCCGCCGACCCGTGCGTTCCCTATGACCCTGGCGTTCCCGCCGACCTCAGCCCGATCAAACACTTCGGCAAAGCCGCCGATAACAGCGTCTCCATAGACGCCGGCAAATCCGTAGACCTTCGCATCGCCCGTCACTTTGGAGTTACCGAAAACCCGCGCGTTTCCGAAGATCTCGGCCCGCCCCGACACCTCGGCCTTGTCAAAGATCCAGGCATTCCCGAATACGAAGGCTTCGCCGCTCAACTTGCAGTGTCCGCAGATCTTGGCAAAGGGGCCGACATAAACGGAATCGTCAACGTGCGCGTTTTCAGCGACCATCCCGCCTCCGTTCGGATGGTGATGATACTTTACCCCGTCTATCTCAACAACCGGCTCCGTCGTCAATACCTTGATATCCATGCTTCACCTCCGAAAAAAGCGTTTTATTTTTTTCATCGCTGAGACATTTGCCTTTGTGCGATACCTATCGACCTCAAATTACAACTTTACACGCTTTAATGATAGCGAAGGCCTCCTGTTTTGTCAAATGGCCCTGAAGCAAGTTCAGAATCAAATGCATGGTTTAGAGAATTTCTTGTTCGGTCTTGGAGAATTTTTGTCAGCAAAAACCTTCTTTCCTTACAGAGGCTTAGAGCGCGAGGTGCAGCATTCCGGCGGGACAGGACTTGTCCTGAATTTTCTTTTGATTATGCACATAATTTGTTATAATAGGCACTTGCTGGCAAATTCGTATTCTCTCTCTAAGGAGCTAATTGCACAATGAGCACCACAAGCAACGTTCGAGTTCGTTTTGCTCCGAGCCCTACCGGCGCCCTGCACATCGGCGGCGTACGGACAGCGCTCTTCAACTGGCTGTTCGCCCGCCATCTTGGCGGAACATTTATTCTGAGAATAGAGGACACGGACCAGACGCGGTCCACCGATGAATCCATCAAGATCATTCTCGACGGCATGAAATGGCTCGGCCTGGACTGGGACGAGGGCCCGTTCCGCCAGACCGACCGGATGGACATCTACCGCGCACATGTCGACAAGCTCATGAAGGAAGGCAAGGCGTACTACTGTTACTGCACCCCCGAGGAGCTCGAAGCGCGCAGGAAAGAGGCCATGGCTTCCGGCAGACCGCCCAAGTACGACCGCAAGTGCCGGTCACTCGCGGCCCCGGTACCGGGTCGAACACCTGCTGTCCGTTTTCTTTCGTCCGATGAAGGCCAAACCATCGTGCGGGACCTGATCCGGGGAGCGGTCACCTTCGAGAACCAGCAGCTCGACGACTGACGGATCCGCATTCGCTCGAAAGTCGCCAGCCGCGATCCCGCGCCTGATGACCTCTCCGACACGCAGGTGGACGTTCAGCAGGTGGCCGGACGGCCGCGTGCGGAAGCGCCTCGCCAGGATGTCGAATAGGGGGCCGTGCGCGTTCACGTAGTCGACGGCGCCGACCAGCACGTCGTGGAGTTGCTCGGCGGCGTGCGCTTGACGTTCGGCAGCCGCGAAGACCTCGACAAGGTCATCCTGTGCCTACTCCGCAAGCGCAACGAGCAAGCCTTCCTTGTTGCCGAACCCGCGATCAATGGTTGCGCCGCAAGAGGCGGGACCGTGCTCGTCTCCAGTCATGTCCTCGCCGAACTCGCCCAGACGGTCTATGACGTCGTGATCATGAGCCAGGGCCACATCGTCGCCAGCGGCCCCCTCGCGCAACTCGCTGGCGACGGGTGGACGCTGGAAGACCTCTACCTCAAGCTCACCGAAGGTGAAACTCCATGACGGGACTGATCCGCGCTGAACTGCTCAAGCTGCGCACGACGAAGACCACGCTCGTCCTGACCGCGTCGATGATCGTGCTCGTCTCCGTCCTGACGCTGGTGCATGGGCTGGTCTTGAAGGCAGCGGACGCGACGCATGAGAACGAGATGCACATCTTTGGCTGGGGCGAGCTGG
>JAJYKN010000194.1 GCA_021788515.1 Nitrospirota bacterium
TGCGCAGGTATCGGTCCTGGACACCGTGCTTAAAATGAGGGATGTGAAGATCGGCGACACGATCACGTTCAACATCCAGGGGATCCCCATTACGGCCAGGATAGCGAGCATTCGGACACGGACTCACACCTCGCTTCAGCCCTTCTTCTACTTCGTGCTCCAGGATGCCACGCTCAGGGACGCACCCCAGACCCTGTTCACGGCAATCCGCATCGACAAGGACCGCATTGCCGCGCTCCAGAACCGCATGGCAACCCGTTTTCCGAACGTGACCATCATCGACGTTACCCAGACGGTTTCCTTATTCTCGAAAATCATGACGCGGCTTTCACGGATCGTCAATTTTTTTACGCTGTTTTCCCTGGCAGCCGGCGTGCTTATTATCGTGAGTTCCGTGTTTGCCACTCGCTACGCGCGCGCCCGGGAGGCGGTCTACTTCACTATCCTGGGCGCCCGCGCGCGCTTCGTGCTCGCCGTGTTTGCGGCGGAAAACCTGATCATCGGGCTTGTGAGCGGTCTCCTCGCCGTCGTTCTTTCCCAAACAACGACGTTTCTCATTTGCAAATACGCACTCGATATCCCGTACACTTCTTTTATCGGAGTGGACCTTGCGATTGTTTCCATAACCATGATCGTTGTCGCTACTGCGGGACTGGGGGCCTCGGTCCCGGCCCTCCGGCATAAACCCGCTGCTTTTCTCCGTGAACAGACAGAGGAGTGATGGCGTCAAAGTCCGGATATCATATGAAGGGAATAGGACATGAAGAGACGAATCAGGTCTGCAGCTGTCATTGCTGTCCTTATAGTGCTGGCCCAGCTTTTGGGATGTGAACAAAGAAAGGAGGCAGCAACCGTGCCGCAGCAGAACCCATCCACCTATCAGGGGACCATCGTTGCAATGGGCGATAGCCTTACCGCGGGGTTCGGAGTAATTGAGAACGACGCCTATCCCGCGCAACTGGAGCGAAAGCTTCAGGCTGCCGGGTTTCACTGGAAGGTCGTGAACGCAGGCATCAGCGGCGAGACGAGCAGCGGCGCGCTTTCGCGGGTCAACTGGGTATTGAAGCTCAAACCCGGTATCGTAATCCTCGAAACCGGCGCCAATGACGGCCTGCGCGGCATCAACCCGCGCGTGACGCAAAAAAATATCGATGAGACGCTCCGTATCTTAAAGGAGAACCATGTCCTGGTGGTGCTCGCGGGCATGCGGATGGTTAGAAATCTCGGAAGCGAATATACCGACGCGTTCCATGCCATCTATCCCCGCCTTGCCCGGGAACACGGCGTACTCCTGATCCCCTTCTTTCTTCAAGGGGTGGCGGGCGAACCGTCCCTGAACCAGAAGGACGGCATCCATCCCACGGCAGAGGGGTACCGGATCATCACCGAGGCGATCTTTCCCTATGTGCTTCAGGCGATCAAGAAATATCAGGAGCATGAGTAAGCCATGCCCTATTGTTTCCTGTTATAAATAGAGGCTACAGCGAATGCCGTAACCTCTTGTGCGATACGCTCGGCATTTCCCCGGACTTTTCCCTGAAGCGGCTCCCGCGCCTCTTTTATCAAAAGTGTTCAAACTCGGTATCACTCCCGCCATTGCCGCCATTGCTGTGGTCTTTCATTTTCAATGCAAAACCGGCGGGTTTGGGCGACGCCTGCGGCGGAAGGGGTTCGTACTTCTTCTCAGCGACAAAAGCGCGCTGGGTGATCTTATTTTCCCGAGTTGGCAGCAGAGGTATTTGCCTGCCATCGGTACGCCCTTTCACCAGCTTTCGCGACGAATCGTCGACCGTGAAGAATGAGATCGTGCCTTGGAGCTGCTCGGCCTGGGACGAAAGTTCCTCGGCTGTCGACGCCATTTCTTCCGCCGCGCCTGCATTGTGCTGGATTACCTGGTTCAGCTGCTGGATGGCCGCATCGATTTGATCGGCTCCGCCCGCCTGTTCCTTGCTTGCCGCACTGATCTCCTGCACCAAATCCGAAGTCTTCTGAATGTCGGGCACGAGCTTCGAGAGCATAGACCCGGCGCGCGCTGCAATCTCGACACTCGTGGTTGACAGCTTGCTGATTTCGCCGGCGGCCGTTTGGCTTCGCTCCGCAAGTTTCCGCACCTCCGACGCCACCACGGCGAAACCCTTCCCATGCTCTCCGGCCCGCGCCGCCTCGATGGCGGCATTCAGTGCCAGGAGGTTCGTCTGACGGGCGATCTCTTCGATGATCGAAATCCTCCCCGCAATGTCCTTCATGGCCGCCACGGCTTCCAGCACCGCCTTCCCGCTGTCTGCAGCGTCCGCCGCAGCCTGGGTAGCAATCTTCTCGGTCTGCATCGCGTTGTCCGCGTTTTGCTTGATCGATGCGTTCATCTCCTCGACCGAAGACGATGCTTCCTCCGCCGAGGCGGCCTGTTCGGTCGTGCCCTGGGAAAGCTGCTCTGAACCGGCGGACAACTGCTGGCTACCGGAAGCAACGTTGTCGGCTGCGTCCTTTACCGAAGTAACGACTTCCTTCAACATCAGGACGGTCTTATTTACCGTTTCAATCAGGCGTCCTATCTCGTCATCATGTTCCGCTTTCAACTGGATGGTAAGATCACCGTTACTCAGTTTTCCCAGATTATCTACCAGCATGTTCACCTGTTTTTCGAGATACTCTTTCTGGTCTGTAGCCTCCTTCTGCAGGCGCTTCACCTCGCTGATGTCGATAATGACTTCCATCCCTCCGTATGGCTTGCCCTCCTCGTCCAGGAGCGCCGAGCAGGCAGCCTGAATGTGGAATTTCTTGCCGTCGCGCGTTTCCGCGATGGTCTCACCGATAATATTTTCACCGGTGCGCATGCAGTTCTTCAGCGTGCAATTCGCCGTACCGCACAGAGGAGTTTTCGAAAAGTGAGCACAGGTCATTTTCCCAACCACTTCTTCGCGGTGGTAGCCCAAAGCGTTCAAGGCGGCATCATTAATAGAGGTAATGACCAGGTTTCTGTCGACGACGAACATCGGCGCGGCAACGGATTTCAGTATGTTCTCCGTTTCCCGTTTTGCCCGAACCACTGCTGTCTGATCAATAACTACTTCAATGCCGCCGATGGTGATGCCTTGTGCATCGACAAGGGGAGAACAGGCCGCCCTGATGGGGAGACTCTTCCCATCTCTTGTCTGTGCTATCGTATCTCCGATAATGGTCTCGCCCGTAGCCATGCAGTTTTTGAGCGTACAATTGGCAGTGCCGCAGAGGAGCGTTTTTTGAAACTCCGCGCAGGTCATCTTTCCCACCACTTCTTCACGGCGGTAACCCATGGTTTTCAGGGCAGCATCATTGACGGACGTGATGAGCAGGTTCCTGTCCACGACAACCATGGGCGCAGCGATGGAAGCCAGTTCGTTTTTTAATGCGATAATAGAACTTTGTAATTTTGCATTTTCTTCGAGAACGTCTTTTTTCAAAAATTCAAGCATATTTCCCCCCCTTATTGGAAACCGTTCATGGCTACCTCGAATGCTGTCCTGCATGATATAAATATGCAATTGTAAATCATACTAAAGTTTTAATCAGCATTTTGTATGCCTAAAAAATGAAAATTGTATCATATTGAAAACTAAGGTATATAAAATGACTGTTTCATATTAACTGGACGAAAATACTACAGCTGCTGATTATTGGCTGTCAAATCACGGCAAGTTTTAAATACATGAGAGAGGGATTGTAAAGAAAGCTATGCAATATGGCAGCTTGTCGAGGAACTGATACGCAAAGAATGGATTGAATGCATCAGGTGACCGCGGATTTACAGGGAAGAGGTGAATCCCTCGACTTGCAATCCCCCCGGCTCCTGCCAGGGGGCTCCACTATCCAAAGACCTGATAGGATGTTCTCTGATTATGAGCAAGACAACGAAATAGGCCGTACCCCTTTAGTTTGGAGCACCTGTCTGACCGTTATCATGGAATACGTGTTGGTTGCTCCTTTCTTTATTTGGAAAAGAAAAGGCCGGGCATGCCCAGGATTTTTCCTTCGGCAGCCCGGCCATCTTATTGCAAGACCCGCCGCTTTCCACGCCTTTTTTGCGAAGGGCTCAGCTTTTCGGGAAATCTCAGGTTCATTTTGCATAGTTCATGCAGCTAATGAATAACACTCTACTCCGACGCCTTTTTTTGACCCGCCGAACGCCGGGTTTACGGTGGTCAGCATGCGCAAGGACTGAACCAACACACGAAGGTTCATACGTTCTCCTTTTCAAATGCAACTGGACGGCTCTGCCGCGTCATGGTCACGATCGGCCGGGAAGCGGTCCGTACCAGCCGGCTCATTTCCTTAGCACTGAGGTTTCCTGCAGCGGTAATTGCAGGACTCAACACTACCTTATCGATGCCCCAGTACTCTTTTAAAATAAATCTTATGCCGGCTATGGCGTCAAGTGCCGACGTATGAACACTCACGTGAATTCCTTCCTGATGGCACTTTTTAACGATGTCATTAACCTCGTTATCACAGACCTCATCCGCGCATCGAGAATCCTCAGTCGCGACCTGACGCGCGGTATCGTGCTCGCCAGCTTCGGCAAAAGTC
>JAJYKN010000195.1 GCA_021788515.1 Nitrospirota bacterium
AAATTTACATACGGAAGGAGAACCACGGTTCATGAATTCAAGAGAACGAGTATTGAAACTCTTTAAGAAGGAGGCGATCGACAGGGTACCCTGCTTCAGCGGCATGGGGAACATCACCGAAACCGGAATCAACAAGCTAGGCTACCGGTTTGCGGGGATCCATCTCGATGCCAAACAGATGGCGGACACCGCCGCGACGACCTATAAACTCTTCGGGTACGAATGCGGCGTCGTGCCGGTCGACCTCTGCGTCGAGGCCGAGGCGATGGGGTGCATCATTAATGTCTATCCCCATGCGGAAGGCATACTCTATCCGACGATCAAAGAAAAGTTGATCCACAGCGAAGACGAGATGAACATCTCGCTTCCGTCCGACCTGGCGTCGAGAGGCAGGGTCCCCCTGCTGAAGGAGGCGATCCGGCTGCTGAAGGCCGACATCGGAAGCGAAGTCGCGATCGGCTCTTACGTACTCGGCCCTTTCACCCTTGCCGGCCAGATCATGGAGCTGAACGACCTGCTGAAGCTCTCTTTTAAGAAGGCGGACAAGGTCGCGAAACTCCTCGATGTGATGGCGGATGCCCTGATCATCGTCGCAAAGGAGTATGAAAAGGCAGGCGCCGATTACATCACCGTCAGGGAGATGGGCGCTACAAGCGACGTTCTCAGCCCGAGGGTCTTCAAGAACCTCATCCTGCCGCCGCTCCGGAAAGTGATCAAGTCGATCTCGGGTCACTCCGTGCTGCATATCTGCGGCAAGACGAACGATATCGTCACATCGATGATGGAGGCGGGCCCCACCGCGATCAGCGTCGAGCAGAAAAACGACGTCGCCGAATCACGGAAGAAGCTCGGCGGGGACACGCTGATCTTCGGCAACTTCGACCCGTACAACGTGCTCGTCTCGGGCAGCGAGGAACTCGTCCGTTCGACGATCAGGAAATGCATCGACGACGGCGTGAGCGCGGTCTGGCCCGGTTGTGACATCTGGCCGACGGTGCCGCCCCAGAACATGATTGCAATGATGGATGAAATCAACACATATGGAGGTAAGAAATAATGGCTGACGAAACAAGGAAAAAAGAGATTCTCGACAAGCTGAGAAACGGCGTGATCCAGTACGACGAGGACGCCTGCAGGGAGGGCGCCCAGGAGGCGGTCGCGGAAGGGCTCGATGCGAATGAGGCTATCTTCGATGGGCTCGTCTCGGGCATGGAGGAGGTCGGCAGGCTCTTCGAGGCCCAGGAGTATTTTGTGCCTGAGATCCTGATGTGCGCAGACGCGCTCTATGCAGGCCTCGAGATCCTGAAGCCCCATTGCAGGCAGATGGACCTCGGGGTGAAGGGCTCCGTCGTCATCGGCACAGTTGAAGGAGACGTCCACGACATCGGCAAGAACCTCGTCAAGATGATGTTCGACGTTGCGGGCTTCACGGTCTACGACCTGGGCAGGGACGTGCCCCTCGACAAGTTCGTCGAAGAGCAGCTGAAGACCGACTCCGAACTCGTCTGCCTCTCGGCGATGATGACGACCTCGATGGTCGGCATGCCGAAGGTGATCGAGAAGATCAAGGAGAAGAACCCGAACTGCATGATCATGATCGGGGGCGCACCGACATCCAAGGAGCTCGCCGACAAATGGGGCGCGGACGGTTACGCCGAAGACGCCAGCAATGCGCTGAAAGAGGCGATCAAGATGGTCGCGTTCCTGAAAAAACTGAGGGACGAAAAGGCGCAGAAGAAGTAGACAGCCTGTGGATGCGAAACAGCTGAAGCAGTTTCTGCAGACAGAGGGCGCGACACTCGTCGGCGTGGGCGATGTGACAAAAGCCCTGTCGAAGGAGATCGTGCATCTCAACAGGGGTATTGCGATCGCGGTCAACCGGAGCCTGACTAAAGAGACCGTCGATCAGCTCGTCCGCCTCCAGACCCTCACCGAGGGCTGGCTGAAGGCGAACGGCCACCGCAGCCTTTCGATCCCGCCGGATTCGGACCGGAGGAAGGACAAGCTGATCACGAAGCTATACAAGCTCTTCTGCCACAAGACCGCGGCGACATGCTCGGGCCTCGGATGGATAGGCAAGAACGGCCTGATCATCAACGAGCAGTACGGCTCGAAGCTGACCTGGGCCACGGTCCTGACAGACGCACCGCTCGGGCCGGACAAGCCGTACGTCTCTTCCCGGTGCGGCGACTGCGATCTCTGCGTGAGGCACTGCCCTTCGGGCGCGGTTCAGGGCCACCTCTGGTCGCTCCGCAACCCGCTGAGGGAAATCGTCTCGTACGACAAGTGCAGGTCTCTGAAGTCGGGCCGGGCGGCGCTGAAGGGAAAACCGAACTGCGGGTTCTGCGTCACCGTCTGCCCCTATTCACGGAACGGAGCAAAAAAATAATGTTAACAGCCTCAAGAAAGAAAGACATTTATGCAAAATCTCCCCTGCCCCTCTTTGCCAAAGAGTCCCGAAAGCTTTCGGGATTTAGCAAGGGGAGGTTAGGAGGGATTTTTTGATCATATTATTCTGAAATAAGATTGCAAGAGATGTTAAATACAAGCGATGGTTCAGGAGGAACGATACATGAGCCGTAAGTTTAAGGTAATATTCCAGCCGGCAGGCCGGCGTGGCGAGATAGAGGAAGGGACTACGATTCTGGAGGCGGCCCAGCGTCTCGGCGTCGACCTCGAGGCGCTCTGCGGCAACAAGAAGGTCTGCGGGAAATGCAAAGTCAGGATCGAAGAAGGATATTTCGAAAAAGACAATATGTTGTCCGGCATGCAGCATATCACGCCGCTGGAGCCGACCCCAGAGGAGATGAAGCATATCAAGCCCGAGGACGGGCCCGGCATCAGGCTCGCCTGCTCCTGCGAGATCCACGGCGACCTCAAGGTCTTCGTGCCCGAACGGTCGAGGGCCGGCAAACAGGTCGTGAGGAAGGCGGCAAAGGAACTTTCGATAGCGCTCGATCCGGCGGTCAAGAAGTATACGATCTCACTTGCAGCGCCGACACTCCACGACATGACGACCGGCGACTACGAGCGTGTCGTCAAGGCCATGGACGACACTTACGGCATCAAAGATTTAAAGTTCGATTTTGAAGTGCTCCTCCAGCTTCAGGACGCGCTGCGGGCCGGCGAATGGACCATTACCGTCACGGTCTGGACGGGCAGGGAGATCATCAAGGTCGAGCCCGGCCACGTGGATGTCTGCTACGGCCTTGCGGTGGACATCGGGACCACCACCTGCGTCGGCTATCTCTGCGACCTGTCGACCGGCAAGGTGATCAACACCGAGTCGATGATGAACCCCCAGGTCCCCTACGGCGAAGACGTGATGTCGAGGATCACCTACGCCATGACCAACCCCGAAGGTCTGAAGACGATGCAGGACGCGATCATCACCGGCCTGAACGAGATCATCGAAAAGGTGGTCTCGGAGGTGAAAAAGAACGGCCCTCATCCGGGTTTTGCGATTGACGACCTCACGATCGTCTTCAATACCGCGATGCACCATATCTTCCTGGGGCTGAACCCGGTCTACATCGGCCGCTCGCCCTTCATCCCTGCGGTGCAGCGGTCGCTCGACATCAGGGCGCGGGACCTGGGCATAAAGATCAACCCGAGCGCCTACCTGCATGTACTGCCGATCGAGGCCGGCTTCGTCGGCGCCGACAACGTCGGCGTGCTCATCGCCCAGGAGCAGTACTTCCAGGACGAGATGGTCCTGGTCATCGATATTGGCACGAATGGCGAACTCCTGCTCGGCAACAAAGACAGGGTATGCTCGACCTCGTGCGCGACCGGCCCCGCCTTCGAAGGAGCGCAGATCAAGTTCGGCATGAGGGCTGCGCCCGGCGCGATCGAGAAGGTGAAGATCGATCCGTCTACCAAAGAGCCGATGTACAAGGTAATCGGGAAGGCCGACTGGCACACACATATCGAGGGCAAAATCAATGCAAAGGGCATCTGCGGTTCTGCCATCATCGACGTGATCGCCGAGATGTTCCTGGCCGGGATCGTCGATAAGACCGGCAAGTTCGTGATGGACCTCGGCACTAACAGGGTCAGGAGAGATGCAAATGGGAAACCGGAGTATGTCCTGGCTTGGGCGGAAGAGACATCGATCAATCAGGACATCACCGTGACCCAGGCTGATGTCCGGGCCCTTCAGTTGGCAAAAGGCGCGCTGTACACAGGGGCAAAGCTGATGATGCAGAAAATGGGTGTCACCAAACTCGACCGGGTGGAGCTTGCCGGCGCCTTCGGCAGCCACATCGACCGCGAGGCGTCGCTCACCCTCGGCATGTTCCCGGACGTTCCCATCGACAAAGTGGTGGTCGTGGGGAACGCCGCGGGCGACGGGGCAAGGATGGCGCTTCTGAACAAGGCCAAGAGGCAAGAGGCGGACGAGCGGGCGCGTTGGGTCGAGTTCGTCGAGATCGCGACCGAGCCGGCGTTCGAGAAGGAGTTCATGCAGGCGATGCATATCCCCCACATGAAGGACAAGTTCCCGAACCTCAAGAAGATGCTCGAGGATCAGCAGGCGCCGATAGCAGCGAGTATCAAGGGG